>NZ_JBXFWF010000062.1:0-28907 GCF_056854515.1 Stenotrophomonas sp. STEN063 | reverse complement strand
GGACCCC
Source organism: Stenotrophomonas sp. STEN063 (assembly GCF_056854515.1). Taxonomy (NCBI): domain Bacteria; kingdom Pseudomonadati; phylum Pseudomonadota; class Gammaproteobacteria; order Lysobacterales; family Lysobacteraceae; genus Stenotrophomonas; species Stenotrophomonas sp. STEN063. The sequence continues at coordinate 28,900 of NZ_JBXFWF010000062.1, read as the reverse complement.
GCCCCCCCCACCCCCCCACACCCTCCGCAGTACGTGGTCGTGGTTGCTTATGTTCGTTATTGCCTGCGCAACTACGGAAGCAAGCGCGCACAAAAAAGGCGGGGATCCCCGCCTTTTTTGTGCCTGCTGGAAACGCCGGTTTACTCGGCGCCCACCGCACTGCCCTTGAGCGGCTCGGTGCCCAGCGGCGAGGACGGATCAACCACCGTCACCGTTTCCACCGAACCATCCGGCCAGACGATCTGGAAGCTGCTGCCCGGCTGCAAGGTGTTGAACGGCATGCCACTCTGCGCACGGTACACCGCAGCAGCCTGGGTAGCACCAGCACGGCGCAGGTCTTCGTCGGATTTGACGGTGGTCAGCTTGATCTTGGACAGCGCCCGGTAGCGGTCTTCATAGGTATCGATCAGCACCACGCCGACCGCGCCCGCCGAATAGGCCACAAACAACACGACCCAGACCCAGAACTTTGCCCCATGCAGGAAGCGCTTGTAATTCATCGCACACCTCGGCGCGCATCGCGCAGGCTGTTGACCATCTCGTTCATTTTTTCCATACCCTGGCGCGGTACCGCTGCGTCGTAAACGAAAGACTGAAAATCCTGCTGGGGATCGCGCGAGCAGATCCCGCCATTGGCGCAATACGCCACCATCAATGCACTGCCTGGTCCGCATGCCAGGCCCAGCTGGCAGGCTGCAACCTGCCAGGCCAATTGGCTGAACTGACTGCCGGCAACCATCCCCCGGTAAGCGTCATCACCCGCCGCAGCGGTGCCCATCGCCCCGGAGATCGCCAGGAAGGCTTCCGGGTCCTGCGAGGACTGCACACGCTCCACCAGCCCGCGGCGGTATTCAGGCGTATCGTTCAAGGGCTCGCCCATCGACAGCAGGGCTGCCTCGGCCGCCAGATTGCCGCCCTTGGCCGAGGCCAGGCGCTGCTGCAGCAGACGCGCGCGGCCCAGCCCATCGGCGGCGGTGAAGCCCGCGCAGCCCTGACGCACCTTGCCGCGTGCGGCCAGCATCGCGGAAATGGCATCCAGATCCATGCGCTGCAATGCGGCACTGTCCAGCGCGTAGCCCGACGGGTCCATTGCGAACACGCCACAGTAGTCATAGATGCGGCTGGCCATCCAGCCAGCCTCGGCATTGCCCGCGTCCGCAGCAGCTTGTAGCTGCCGGGCATAGGCAAACAGATCGCTGCCATTCTCAAAGGCGGCGCGCAGGTCCAGCGGCAAGCCCGCCGCCACGGCGGTGGATTGCTCAGGCACCGCGGTTGCCGCACGCAAGGTCGGCGCGCCCATTTCAGCGCCACTGGCACCACTGACTGCAGCAACTTCCGCCGTGTCCCCATGCAGCAGGTTGCCACTGCGAACGCCCAGCGCAGCCATCAGCACTGCCGCAGGCAGCACCAACAGATACCAGGGTTTTCTGGCCAGCAAGGAGAGCATGGGAAGGCGTCAGCCGGTTACACGGTTGTAGGTCGGGAATTCTATCAATACCCATGGCCGAGCCGGCTGAACCAGCCAGCTGAACGCGCAATTGCTGCCCGCCTCGTCTAGGATGCGTGCCCTGTCCCGCCGTTGCCGTACGCCGCCATGCCCTTCCTCGAACTGACCCTGCGCTGCACCGAAGCCACCCAGCCCCGCTACGAGAACGCCCTCGATGACGTCGGCGCACTGGCGGTGACCATGCTCGATGCCGACGCTGACACCAGCAACGAGCGCGCGATCCTGGAGCCGGGCGTGGGCGAAACCCCGCTGTGGAACGAGCTGACCCTGACCGCGCTGTTCCAGGCCGACACCAACGCGTTGGCGCTGCTGGCCGCACTGGAATCGTTCGATCCGGGCCTGGAATGGACCCAGGCCAGCTTCCGCGCCGTCCAGGACGAAGACTGGGAACGCGCCTGGCTGGACCAGTTCCAGCCGATGCAGTTCGGCCAGCGCACCTGGATCGTGCCGTGGAACCATGAACTGCCGGAAGCCGCGCAGGCGGCCGATGCCGCCATCGTGCGCCTGGACCCGGGCCTGGCCTTCGGCTCGGGCACCCACCCGACCACCGCACTGTGCCTGCGCTGGCTGGACCAGCTCTCCGCCGAGGGCAAGCTGGCCGGCAACACCGTGCTCGATTTCGGTTGCGGCTCGGGCATCCTCGCGCTGGCCGCGCTGAAGCTGGGTGCAGCCGCCGCAGTAGGCGTGGACAACGACCCGCAGGCGCTGATCGCCACCCATGACAATGGCGAGCGCAACGGCGTGCATATCGCCGCCTACCTGCCGGAAGACGAGCCGGTTGCCACCTACCCGATCGTGGTCGCCAACATCCTGGCCTCGGCACTGGACGCACTGGCCGAATTGCTGGCCGCGCGTGTCGCCATGGGTGGGCAGATTGCCCTGTCCGGCATACTCCACGGCCAAGAAGGCGAACTGCTGGAGCGCTATGCCGCTTGGTTCGAGCAGCTTGAAGCCACCCAGGATGGCGACTGGATGCGCATCACCGGCGTGCGCCGTGCTTGAATGGGGCCAGTGCCTCAGCCAGCCCAGCCATGACTGACGAAACCACGCCTGCCCAGCCTTCCCTGGCCACCTTCCTGCAAGGTCCGGCCAAGCCGAGTACGCCGAAGCCAGACGCGCCTGCGGCGACCACGAGCGATGACACCCAGGCGACGCTGGCGCTTGATCTGCCTTTGCCGACGGATCAGGCCGAACGGGTGCAGGTTGACGTCGAGCAGGCTGAAGTCACACGGGCTGAAGTCACACAGGCCGAAGTCGAGCATGTCGAGGCAGAGCGTGCTGACGTTGAACCGGCCGCAGCCGAGCGCACTGCAGAACCGCAGCTGGAAGCGGCGCAACCCGAGCTGGTCCTGCCGCAAGCGGCCGTCATCGGCGGCAACGCTGGCAGCGAGGACACGGAACCGACGGAAGACAGCGCATCGCCTACCGTCCTTGCGCCCAGCTTCGCGCGCGCAAGCCGCGCGCATGCGGCACCGCCGGCCGACACGCCACGTTGGCAATGGGGACTGGTACTGGCACTGGCCCTGCTGCTCGGCCTGCAGATCATTCTTGCCGACCGCGCCACACTCGCTGCCGATGCAGGTACCCGGCCCTTGGTCAGCGGCCTGTGCAGCGTGCTGCGCTGCTCGCTGCCGCCGTGGCATGAGCCCAGCGCGTTCAGCATGCTCAGCCGCGATATCCGCCCGGTGCCCGGGCAGGCCGGTGCGCTGCAGGTGCAGACCAGCTTCCGCAATGATGCGCGCTGGGCACAGGCCTGGCCGGCGCTGCGCCTGTCGCTGTCCGATGCCGATGGCCGGGTGATCGGCCGGCGTACCCTGCAACCGGCCGAATACCTGGGCCCAGGCGCTGATCCGCTGGCGCGATTGGAGCCTGGGCAGAGTGCGCAGGTGTCATTCCGGCTGCGCGAACCGGCCGCTGCCACGGTCGCCTTCAGCTTCGAATTTCAGTAAACGCGGGACAATGGCGTGGCAGGCCGACGGCCCACGCGCTAGACTCCCTCCCCCATGCCGGGCCAACGCGCCCGACCTTGCTGAACCCGGGAACTCTCCTTGAACGCTGCCCCCACCCGTCCTGACACCAGTCGTGGCGCTCCGAAGCCGCCGCTTCGCGAACACGTTGCCCAGTCCGTACGGCGCTACCTGCGCGATCTGGACGGCTGCGACGCCGACGATGTGTACGAGATCGTGCTGCGCGAGATGGAAATCCCGTTGTTCGTGGAAGTGCTGAACCACTGCGAAGGCAACCAGAGCCGCGCCGCGGCGTTGCTGGGCATCCACCGCGCCACCCTGCGCAAAAAGCTGAAGGAATACGGGCTGGCGTAAGCCCCGGGCTGCCTGTAGTGCCGAGCCATGCTCGGCAGAAGCGTTACCGGCAATCCCCGCCGTCGTGCATTGCTGGGAAAGCCCCTTGCCGAGCATGGCTCGGCACTACATGTGCATTGCTGGGAAGCCCCCCGCCGAGCATGGCTCGGCACTACACCCTGCTTCTGTGTGACCGCGCGGCTACAATATGGGCCCGCTTCCGCTTCCCCCTGCCTCCCCATGTCTTCTGATCTGCTGCCCGTACGCCGGGCTCTGCTGTCCGTTTCCGACAAGACCGGCCTGATCGATCTGGCCCGTGCCCTGGCTGCCCGCAACGTCGAGCTGCTGTCCACCGGCGGCACCGCCAAGGCGATCCGCGAGGCCGGCCTGCCGGTCAAGGACGTGTCCGATGTCACCGGCTTCCCGGAAATGATGGACGGCCGGGTCAAGACCCTGCATCCGATGGTGCACGGCGGCCTGCTCGGCCGCGCCGGCACCGATGACGCGGTGATGGCAGAACACGGCATCGCCGCGATCGATCTGCTCGTACTGAACCTGTACCCGTTCGAATCGGTCACCGCCAAGGCCGACTGCACGCTCGCCGACGCGGTGGAGAACATCGACATCGGCGGCCCGGCGATGCTGCGCAGCGCGGCCAAGAACTTCGCCCGCGTCGCCGTGGCGACCAGCCCGGACCAGTACGACGCACTGCTGGCCGAACTGGCCAGCAACGACGGCAAGCTGTCCGCGGCCAAGCGCTTCGAGCTGTCGGTGGCCGCGTTCAACCGCGTCGCCCAGTACGACGCGGCGATCAGCAACTATCTGTCGGCCGTGACCGACACCAGCGCTGCGGTGCCGGTGCGCAATGAGTACCCGGCGCAGATGAATTCCTCCTTCATCAAGGTCATGGACCTGCGCTACGGCGAGAACCCGCACCAGAGCGGCGTGTTCTACCGCGACCTGTATCCGGTGCCGGGCACCCTGGCCACCTTCGTGCAGCTGCAGGGCAAGGAACTGAGCTACAACAACCTGGCCGATGCCGATGCCGCATGGGAATGCGTGCGTCAGTTCGAGGTGCCGGCCTGCGTCATCGTCAAGCACGCCAATCCGTGTGGCGTGGCCGTGGCTGCCGATGTCGGCGCCGCCTACGAGATGGCCTACAACACCGACCCGACCAGCGCCTTCGGCGGCATCCTCGCCTTCAACCGCACGCTGGACGCGGCCACCGCCAAGACCATCCTCGACCGCCAGTTCGTCGAAGTGCTGATCGCACCGGACTACGAACCGGCCGCGCTGGACTACGCCACCAAAAAGGCCAACGTGCGCGTGTTGCGTATCCCGGCCGGTGACGCACGCAACAACTACGACACCAAGCGCATCGGTTCGGGCCTGCTGATCCAGAGCGCCGACAACCGCGGCATGAGCGCTGACGAACTGAAGACCGTCACCCAACGCGCGCCGACCGCGGCTGAAACGCGTGATCTGCTGTTCGCCTGGCGCGTTGCCAAGTACGTCAAGTCCAACGCGATTGTCTACGCCAAGGACGAGCGCACCATCGGTGTTGGCGCTGGCCAGATGAGCCGCGTGTACTCGGCCCGCATCGCCGGCATCAAGGCCGCCGACGCAGGCCTGGTGGTACCGGGCTCGGTGATGGCATCGGATGCGTTCTTCCCGTTCCGTGATGGCCTGGATGCCGCTGCCGAAGCCGGCATCACCGCGGTGATCCAGCCGGGCGGCTCGATGCGTGACAACGAAGTGATCGCCGCTGCCGACGAACATGGCATCGCCATGGTGTTCACCGGCGTGCGCCACTTCCGTCACTGATTCCGTCACAGAGAGCTGGCACATGGCGACCAGGGTTTTCCCGCGTTTGATTTCCCTGCTCGCCGTCGCCCAGCCGGCATGGTGCCAGCAGGGCGCGCCCGCACAGAGCGACGCTGCTGCGGCGAAGCCGAAACCCAGCTACGAGGCTGGGGTGATGGCGGTACTGCAGGAGCGCTATGGCAGTACCGTGCAATTGCAGGGGCAATGGGCGCAGCAACTGAATGACGCCGACCTGGGGCAGGCGCGCCCGGTGCATCGCGACATCTGCGCCGACCAGAGCATCAGCGTGCAGAACGGCAACTACCGCATGCTGACAATCTGCACCAGCTACGACGACGCCAGCCCGATTGAGCTGGGCAGCACCGATTTCATCGTCCTGCACCGCGCCGCCGACGACGGCGTCAGCGTCGCCGCCGAACTGCTCGGCCAGGGCAGCGGCACCGGCGGCAAGCCGGGCAGCGTCACCACCTTGCAGCTGGGTGCGAACGCCTGGGGCTTCCAGGTCGACGACGAACTGGTGGTGGTTGGCGCAGCAATGCGCAATCGCGCCTGGTACGTGTTCGACGGCGACAAGAAGCTGTCCAGCGCCGGCTGGCTGCGCAGCCATCTGGATGATCGCAACGCGATTGACTGCAATGGCTCCGGCAGCTGTTCGCACGGCCGCCTGGACCTGAACTTCGATGCGGCACCCGACAACAGCCAGCCGCAGCTCGCTTACTGGCCGCTGCGCGTGCAGGAGAAAGGTCGGGGCTGTGCCGGCGCGGTGAACAAGAGCCACAGCATCGCCTACGACACCACGCTATCGCGCTACCTGATCCCTTCCACCATGCAGCTGGAGGCTTGCAACTGATGCGTAATGCCCTTCTCGCAGTCACCGCCGGCCTGTGTGCCGTCCTGCTCGCCGGCTGCGGCAACAGCACGCTGAGCGATGCCCAGCACACCGCGCTCGCCACGCTCGGCAAGCAATTGCCGACGCCTTACCGCGATGGACTGGTGACCGCCTCGGCGCATCGCCATGGCAACGACATCGTGTTCGTGGTGAGTTTTCCCGGCGCCAGCGTGGCAATGGCCAAGGCCAAGCCTGACGTGTTCGAAGCACTCCGCCGTGACGAGGATGAAGCCATCACCGAGCTGTGCAGGGAACCGGCACTGCAGCCGGTCTACGCCGCCGGCGGTGGCGTGCGCCGGCGCTTCGTGGATGCCAGTGGCGCGACGTTCTTCGAAGTCACGCTGAAAGCCTCCCATTGCCTTCCCCATTGATGCCCCACAGGAACTGACCCCATGAAAATCCTCGTCATCGGCTCTGGCGGCCGCGAACACGCACTTGCCTGGAAACTGGCGCAGTCGCCGCGCGTAAGCGAAGTGATCGTCGCGCCCGGCAATGCAGGCAGCGCCACCGAAGGCAAGTGCCGCAATGTCGCGATCAAGGTCACCGACATCGATGGCCTGCTGAAGCTGGCGCAGGACGAGGCCGTGGGCCTGACCGTGGTCGGCCCGGAAGTACCACTGGTGCTGGGCGTGGTTGATCGTTTCCGCGAGGCAGGCCTGCGCATCTTCGGCCCGACCGCCGCTGCCGCACAGCTGGAAGGCAGCAAGGCCTTCGCCAAGGATTTCCTCGCACGTCACGGCATTCCCACCGCGTACTACGCCGTGCATACCGAAGTGGATTCCGCGCTGGCCTACCTGCATGAAAAGGGCGCGCCCATCGTGATCAAGGCCGACGGGCTTGCCGCCGGCAAGGGCGTGATTGTGGCGATGACGATGGAAGAAGCCGAGGCCGCCGTGCATGACATGCTCAGCGGCAATGCGTTTGGCGATGCCGGCGCACGCGTGGTGATCGAGGAATTCCTCGAAGGCGAAGAAGCCAGCTTCATCTCGATGGTCGATGGCCGCATCGCATTGCCGATGGCCACCAGCCAGGACCACAAGCGCGTTGGTGATGGCGATACCGGCCCGAACACCGGCGGCATGGGCGCTTACTCGCCGGCGCCGGTGGTTACGCCGGACGTGCATGCACGGGTGATGCGTGAAGTCGTTGAACCGACCGTGGCCGGCATGATCGCCGACGGCGTGCCGTTCACCGGCTTCCTGTATGCCGGGTTGATGATCGATGCCGCTGGCGCGCCGAAGGTGATCGAGTTCAACGTGCGCTTCGGCGACCCGGAAACCCAGCCGGTGATGCTGCGCCTGCAGTCGGATCTGGTGGATCTGGTCGAAGCGGCCATTGATGGCGCGCTGGCAGGTGTGGAAGCGCAATGGGATCCGCGTCCGTCATTGGGCGTTGTGCTGGCTGCCAAGCCCTATCCGGAAACGCCGATCACCGGTGATGTGATCAGCGGTTTGGGTGATGTGCCGGCCAGCGCCAAGGTGTTCCATGCCGGTACCGCGCTGGATGCTGACGGCAATGTCGTCAGCGCCGGTGGCCGTGTGCTGTGTGTTGCCGCCTTGGGTGACAGCGTTGGTGATGCGCAGAAGCATGCGTATGCAGGCGTTGCAAAAATCCACTGGGCCAACGAGTTCCACCGCAACGACATCGGCTGGCGCGCGATCACGCGCGAGCAGCTGTAAGCACGGTAGTGCCGAGCCATGCTCGGCAGGGGCTCTACCGGTAACGCCGCAGAAGCTACCCCTCCCCAACCCTCCCCTGCACTGCGTGCAAGGGAGGGAGCGCAAACGGTAGTGCCGAGCCATGCTCGACAGGGGGCGCTACCGGCGATGCTGCAAAAGCCACCCCTCCCCAACCCTCCCCTACGCCTGCGGCGCAAGGGAGGGAGCGTAGTGCAGAGCCATGCTCGGCAGGGGCTCTACCGGCAATGCCTCAGCCGAGCATGGCTCGGCTCTACATTTGAAGCAGAGCTCGGCTCTACCGATGCACGCTGCCGATGCTCGCCGCTGGGTAACGCAGCCCCGCCGCGGCATCCACCGGGAACACGGCGTCAATCCGCGCCAGGTCCTCGGCACTTAACACCACATCCAGCGCACCCAGGTTCTCTTCCAGATACGGCAGGCGCTTGGTGCCCGGAATCGGCACCAGGTCGTCACCCTGCGCCAGCACCCATGCCAAGGCCAACTGCCCCGGGCTCACACCCTTGTCGGCGGCAATCGCATTGACCTGTTCCACCAGCGCCAGATTGCGGTCGAAGTTCTCGCCCTGGAAGCGCGGTGAATTGCGCCGGTAATCACCGTCCTCGAAATCGGCCGGGCTGCGGATCGCACCAGTCAGGAAGCCACGGCCCAACGGCGAGTACGGCACGAAGCCAATACCAAGCTCACGCACCGTCGCCAGCACATCGTTCTGCTCCGGCTCGCGCGACCACAACGAATACTCGGTCTGCAGCGCGGTGATCGGATGCACCGCATGCGCTCGGCGGATCGTCTCCGGTGCTGCCTCGGACAAGCCCAGGTAACGCACCTTGCCCTGCTCGACCAGCCGCGCCATCGCACCCACGGTGTCCTCGATTGGTACCTGCGGATCGACACGGTGCTGGTAGTACAGATCGATGTGATCCACGCCAAGCCGCTGCAGGCTGGCCTCGCAGGCCGCCTGCACGTATTCCGGTCGACCGTCGACACCGCGCGCCTGCGGGTCATTGGCATCCAGCCGCACACCGAACTTGGTGGCCAGGAACACCTGCGCACGACGGTAGGCAATCGCCTTGCCAACCAGCACTTCATTGGTATGCGGGCCGTACATGTCGGCGGTATCCAGCAGCGTCACGCCACGTTCCAGCGCGCGGTGGATCACCGCAATCGAGGCGGCATCATCACCACGGCCGCCATAGAACGCACTCATGCCCATGCAGCCCAGGCCAAGTGCGGAAACAACAGGACCATTGCGGCCCAGAACTCGGGTTTTCATCGGCGACTCCAACGGGGGAAAGGACGGAGGCAACTGTAGGCCCTCGCCACTATGTCGATAAAGGCGGATACTCCACATTGACCATGAAGCCTGACTTCACAGTAGACCCAAGCCTGTTGCCGGCCCTGGCGGCCTTCGCCTGCGTGGCCAGGCATGCCAGCTTTCGCCACGCAGCGATCGAACTGGGTATCTCGCCGTCGGCCTTGTCGCAGACCATCCGCAACCTGGAACGCCGCCTCGGCACCCGTCTGCTGCAGCGGACCACCCGCCGGGTTGGCCTGACCGAGGCCGGCCAGCGCCTGCTGCTGGACACCGCCCCGGCGCTGGCCCGGATCGGCGAGGCGCTGCATGCGGTGGAGGCCAACCGCGATGTCGCCACCGGCCAGCTGCGCATCACCGCGCCACGCTTCGCCATCGAATATCTGCTGCTGCCACACCTGCCCGCCTTCCACGCCTCCTACCCGCAGGTTGAAGTGGAACTTTCGATGCAGGCGGCACTGGTCGATGTAGTCGGCGAAGGCTTCGATGCCGGCATCCGCCTGGGCGAGGCGCTGGCCGACGGCATGATCGCAGTGCCGCTGGGGCCGCCAATGCGCTGGACGGTGGTCGCCGCGCCGGAATACCTGCAGCGGCATGGCACGCCGCAAACGCCTGAAGCGTTGATCGGACATGCCTGCATCCGTCACCGCAACAGCAATGGCCGGGTGATGCCCTGGGAGTTCAGCCGTGATCACCGCGACTTCACCCTCGATGTCAGCGGACCACTGTTGCTCAACGACAGCACCCTGGCCTTGCAGGCAGCGCGCGACGGACTTGGCCTGCTGCAGATATTCGAAGCCATCGCCCGCGCCGACATCGACGCCGGTCGCGTGCAAGGACTGCTCGATGACTGGCAACCGCCCTACCCCGGCTTCCATCTCTATTACCCCTCGCGCGAACAGCTGGCACCCAAGCTGCGCGTCTTCCTCGATTTCATGCGCGCGGCCAATACCGCAGGCTGAGCCCTGCACACTTGCAGACGGATCGCGCTTGCCTGCATCGCCACGGCGACGCAAGCTGGCAACCTGATCCCCGCGAGTCCACGCTTCCGGCATGCGCCGCATCGACCGTCACCTCGGCCAACTCTGGGCCCACGAAAAAGCCAGTTACGGGTTGCGCGTGTTCATCGCGCTCACTGCCGCCATCGCCTATGGCTGGTACGACGGCCACCTTGAAGCCATCCCCGGCCTGTTCCTGGGCATCATCGCCAGCGCCATCGCCGAGACCGACGACAACTGGTGGGGCCGCACAAAATCCGTGCTGTTGTCGCTGCTGTGTTTCGTCGCTGCCGCGGCGGCGGTCATCGCGCTGTTCCCCTACCCCGTCCCCTTCATCAGCGCGTTGGCGTTGACCGCCTTCGGCCTGACCCTGCTCGGTGCGCTGGGCGAGCGTTACGCCTCCATCGGCCAGGCCACGGTGACGCTGGCGATCTACGCGATGATCGCGATGGACCAGCACCACAACGTCAGCCAGCAGCAGGCACTGCGTGAGGTGACCCCACTGCTGGTCGGCGCCAGCTGGTATGGGCTGCTGTCGATCCTGTGGACGGCGATGTTCGCCAACCGCCCGGTGCGCGAACGGCTGGCACGGCTGTTCTTCGAACTTGGCCACTACCTGCAGCTCAAGGCCGACCTGTTCGAACCGGTGCGGCAAGGCAACCTGGAGGCACGGCGGTTGGCCCTGGCCGAGCAGAACGTGCGGGTGGTGCAGGCGCTGAACATCGCCAAGACCGCCATCCTCAGCCGCTTCGGCCGCTCCGGCCGGCCCGGTGTGCAGTCGGGCCTGTACTTCCGCCTGTACTACATGGCGCAGGATTTCCACGAACGCGCCAGTTCCTCGCACTACCCGTATGAAGCCTTGGCTGATGCCTTCTTCCACAGCGACGTGCTGTACCGCTGCCGGCGCCTGTTGTCGCTGCAGGGCAAGGCCTGCCAGTCGCTGGGAGAGGCCATCCGCCTGCGCCAGCCGTTCGACTATGGCGAACGCACCCGCGTCGCCGGCCAGGACCTGCAGTCCTCGTTGCAATACCTGCGCGAGCAACGCAATCCGCAGTGGACGCGCCTGCTTGGCTCGCTGCAGCTGCTGGCCGCCAACCTGACCAGCATCGAGCGGCAGCTGTCCGAAGCCGCCTTGGCCGATACACCGCTGGAAGGCATCGATACCCGCCTGCGGGATTCCTCGCCGCACACCCTGCGCGAAATGGGCACCCGCCTGCGCCAGGCGCTGACGCCGGGCTCACTGCTGTTCCGCCATGGCGTGCGCATCGCACTGGCGCTGATCGCCGGTTACGCGCTGCTGAGGGTGGTGCACCCGGAGAACGGCTACTGGATCCTGCTGACCGTCGTCTTCGTGTGCCGGCCGAACTTCGGCGCCACCCGCCTGCGGCTGGTGCAGCGTATCGCCGGCACCCTGCTCGGCCTGGGTGCGACCTGGGCACTGATGCAGTTGTTCCCCGGCACCGGCCTGCAACTGTTGCTGGCGCTGGCAGCGGCCTTGCTGTTCTTCATCACCCGCACCGACCGTTACCTGCTGGCCACGGCCGCAATCACGGTGATGGCGCTGCTGTGCTTCAACCTGATCGGCAACGGTTTCGTGCTGATCTGGCCGCGCTTCCTCGACACCTTGATCGGCTGCGTCATCGCCGCCATCGCCTCGCTGCTGATCCTGCCCGACTGGGAAGGCCGGCGCCTGCACAAGGTGATGGCACAGGTGATCGCCACCAGCACCGCCTACCTGGATGAAGTGCTGGGCCAGTACCGCAGTGGCATGCGCGACGACCTGCCCTACCGCATCGCCCGCCGCGACATGCACAACGCCGACGTCGCACTGTCGGTGGCCTTGGCCAACATGCTGCGCGAGCCGGGTTATGCCCGCGGCAACCTGGATGCGGGCTTCCGTTTCCTCGCCCTGTCCAACACCTTGCTCGGCTATCTGTCAGCGCTGGGTGCACATCGCGCGCAGGCGGATGCGGTCAATGAAGATGTGTTGGTTGCGGGCGGGCACCAGCAGCTGCAGCAGTCGCTGGCGGCATTGGCTGCAGCTTTGGGCAGGCGCCAGCCGGCGGAACCTCAGGAAGACGAGGTCGCGCTGGCCGATGCGCTGGAGCAGATGCCGGACGAGATCGATGAGAAGTCGCGGCTGGTGCGCACCCAGCTGGCCTTGATGCTGAGGCTGTTACCGAAGCTGAGGGCAGCGGCGGAAGAAGCGATGCTGCCAGCGTAGCGGCTGTGGCTGTGGCTGTGGCGGTTGGCAGTTGGCGTTGCTTCTACCCCCTCCCTTGCGCGGAGCGCAGGGGAGGGTTGGGGAGGGGTGCCGTTGCTTTTGCGCTTTGCCTTTGCCTTTGCCTTTGCCTTTGCCTTTGCCACAAAGCATAAAACCCAGCCGCTCAGATCGCAGGCGATCCATTAACGTCACCATCACCAGCTTCGCGGCTTACGCCGCTCCTACAAAAGCCTGGCATGCACGCCCTTCTGCGAAGGTGCCGCAATTTGCTTCGCGGCTTACACCGCTCCCACATTCTTTGCGGCTTGCTTGCGCACCGGCATGAAATACACCAGCAGGCCGATCACCGCGAACACGCCACCCAGCGCGCAGACGCCATTCCAGCCATAGCGCGTCCAGGCCATCGTGCTCAGCACCGAACCACTGGCGCCGCCGATGAAATAGCAGGTCATGTAAGCCGAGGTAATGCGGCTGCGGGCGCTCTCATCCAACTGGTAGATCACGCTCTGGTTGTTGATATGCACCGCCTGCACGGCGATATCCAGCAACAGCACGCCCACGATCAGCGCCGACAGCGACACCGGTGCGAAGGCCAGCAGGAACCACGACAACAGCATCATCAGCAGGCCACCTACCGCCACCGCGCGACCATGCCCACGGTCACTGAGTTTACCGGCGCTGCTGGCGGCCAATGCACCGGCCGCACCAATCAAGCCAAACAAGCCGATGGTGGCAATCGAGTAACCGTACGCCGGGCCTGACAACAGGAAGGCCAGCGGCGTCCAGAACACGCTGAAGCCGGCAAACAGCAAGCCACCCAACACCGAGCGCTGGCGCAGCAAGGGCTCATCACGCAGCAAGGCCAGCACCGAACCGATCAGGCGCGGATAGGACAGGCTGGCACTGGGCTGGTGCGCTGGCAGCAAGCGCGCCAGCACCACCGCCAGTACCAGCAGGGCAACGCAGGCCACCCAGTAGATGCTGTGCCACGAACCCAGCCCGGCCAGCACGCCGGAAGCGGTGCGCGCCAACAGGATGCCGAGCAGCAGGCCGGCCATGATGGTGCCGACCACCCGCCCGCGATGTTCGGGCTCGGCCAGCCCTGCCGCATGCGCCACGATCACCTGCGCCGCCACCGCACTGAGGCCGGACAGGGCTGTGCCTGCCAGCAACTGCACGAAGTGGGTGGCGGTGGCGCTGATCGCCAGGCCTACCGCGGCCAGCACGAACAGACCGACGATCAGTCGGCGGCGCTCAAGCCGGTCACCCAGCGGCACGATCAGCAGCAGGCCGGCGGCATAGGCCAGCTGCGCCACCGTCACCACCCAGCCCGCCTCGTCGGCACCGATCCGGAAGGCCTCGGCCAGGATCTGCAGCAGGGGCTGTGCGTAGTAGTTGCCGGCCACGATCAGGCCGGTGGCTGCGGCCAGCAGCAGGACCTGGGCCTGGCTCAAGGGGCGATGGGGCGAGTGGGAGACGGGGGTATTCATGGGGGAGGCCACGGCGGGAACTGCGGCAAGTCTGGGCCGCCGCCATCGATGACGCCAATGTATTGTTTTCATCCCATCCATCTGTTTCAGTGATGGCATGTTCACCCTGCGCCAGCTCGAATTCGCCGTCGCCGTGGCCGAGGAAGGCGGTTTCACCGCTGCGGCCGCCCGCTGCCACACCGTGCAGTCGGCGCTGAGCCACCAGATCGCGCGGCTGGAGGATGCCTTCGGCACCCGCCTGTTCGAGCGCAGCCACCGGCGGGTACGGCCCACCGCTGCCGGCGAGGTGTTCCTGCACAACGCCCGGCTGACCCTGCAGGCGGCCGCCCGCCTGCAGGAGGAAATGGCACTGACCCTGGGCACGGTGCGCGGCCGCATCAACATCGGCCAGATCACCTCGCTCAATGTGGTAGATGTGCCGGCACTGCTGGCGGCATTCCGGGCCGCGCACCCGGCCGTCGAGGTCCACCTGAAGGCAGGCATGAGCGATGTGCTACTGGCCGAACTGGAACAGGGCAGCCTGGACGTGGCGCTGGTCGGCGTCGGGCCACAGATCACCCTGCCGCCACAACACCGCCTGTTGCATGAGGAAGGCCTGTCGCTGGTGATGCCCATCGACCATCCCTTGGCCGGTCTCGCGGCAATCCCGCTGCAGGCACTGCAAGGTCTGCCCTTGGCTGCCCTGGTGCCCGGTGCCGGGGTGCGGCGCATGCTGGATGACGCCCTGCGCGAACGCGGCATCCAGGCCCAGCTGCAATACGAGGTCACCCACAGTGAGCTGCAGCAGCAGCTGGTCGCCGCCGGCCTGGCGGTGGCGGTGGTGCCGGACAGCATGGCCGCACGCATGCAGCGCACGGTCGTGCGGCCACTGGCAGAGCAGTTCCGTTTCCGCACCTGCGCGGTATGGCGTGCCGATCCGACCCCGGCGGCCCGCGCACTGCTCGGGCTGTTACCCGCAAACGCCGCCTGAGAAACATCTGCACTGCACACCTGGCTTGACCAAAACGATCATGCCGTTCTGCTAATGTGCCGCGCAGCACCGAGGAGTCACGATGTCCGGCCACAACCAGTTCGCCCTGCTCAAGCAGCGCCGTTTCCTCCCCTTCTTCATCGTCCAGGCGCTGGGTGCGTTCAACGACAACATCTATCGCCAGGCGATCATCGGCCTGCTGTTCTACCTGGGCGTCAGCAGCGAAGAACGCACGCTGTATACCAATCTGGCGCCGGCATTGTTCATCCTGCCCTACTTCCTGTTCTCGGCACTTGCCGGGCAGATCGCCGAGAAGTTGGAGAAGCAGAAGCTCATCGTCATCACCACCACCATGGAAATCGTGGTGATGTCGCTGGCGGCGGTCGGCTTCCTTACCCAGAACATGCCGGTGCTGCTGGTTGCGCTGTTCTGCACCGGCCTGCAATCCACCTTGTTCGGCCCGGTCAAATACTCGGTACTGCCCTCCATCCTCAAGCCTGAGGAACTGACTGGCGGCAACGGTCTGGTGGAAATGGGCACCTCCATCTCCATACTCACCGGCATGATTGCCGGCGGCATGATCTTCGCACTGGCCGGCGCCCACGGACCTATCGTCGCTGCCGTGGCCATCATCGCGCTGGCGATGATCGGCAACTTCACCGCACGCATGATCCCGCGCGTGGACGCGGGCGCACCGGAACTGAAGATCAACTGGAACCCGATCAGCGAATCGCTGGTGGTGCTGCGCCTGGCAAAGAAGCAGAAAGCAGTACGCAACGCCATCCTCGGCGTGTCCTGGTTCTGGTTCTTCGGCACCGTGCTCACCTCGCAGCTGCCGACCTATGCGGTGGTGAACCTTGGTGGCGACGAGGTGCTCTACATCTTCGCGCTGGCGCTGTTCTCGCTGGGCACCGGCGTCGGCTCGCTGTTGTGCGAGAAGCTGTCCGGGCGCATCGTCGAAATCGGCCTGGTGCCGTTGGGCGCCTTCGGCATGAGCGCGTTCCTGCTGGATCTGTATTTCGCGCGTACCGGCGCGGCGACGGCGGCAGGCCTGGATGTTGCCGGCTTCATCCAGCAGCCGGGCAGCTGGCGCATCATCATCGACCTGCTCGGCATCGGCCTGTTCACCGGCTTCTTCGTGGTGCCGCTGTTCGCGCTGATCCAGAGCCGCACACCAAAGTCGGAAATGTCGCGCGTGTTCGCCGCGCTCAACATCCAGAATTCCGGCTTCATCGTGCTGGCAGCGGTGCTGGGCCTGATCACCCAGAGTGTGCTCAAGTGGAGCATCCCGCAGCTGTTCCTGGCGCTGGCCATCGCCAATATCGTGGTCGCGGTCTACATTTTCAGCATCGTCCCCGAGTTCCTGATGCGCTTCCTCAGCTGGCTGATGGTGCGCACCCTGTACCGGCTGCGGGTCAAGGGCGTTGAGGCCAATGTGCCGGACGAAGGTGCCGCGCTGATCGTCTGCAACCACGTCAGCTACATGGATGCGCTGATCCTGTCGGCGGTGATTCCGCGGCCGGCACGCTTCGTCATGTATTACCGGATCTTCAACGTGCCGGTGATGCGCTGGATCTTCAAGACCGCCAAGGCCATCCCGATCGCCAGTCCCAAGGAGGATGCCGCGCTGATGCAGCGTGCCTTCGACGAGGTGGATGCGGCGCTGGCCGAAGGCGAGCTGGTCTGCATCTTCCCCGAGGGCGCCTTGACCAAGGACGGCGAGATTGCCGCCTTCAAGTCCGGGGTGGAGAAGATCCTGGCCCGGCGCCCGGTGCCGGTGGTACCGATGGCGCTGAAGGGCATGTGGTCCAGCATGTGGAGCCGGCGCGATTCCCGGTTGGGGCAGATGCGGGTGCCGCGCCGCTTCCGCGCCCACATCGAGGTGGTCGCCGGGCCACCGGTAGATGGCGCCCAGACCGATGCCCCGCAGCTCGAGATCCTGGTCCGCAAGTTGCGTGGTGATGAGGCCTGAGTAGGGGAAACCACTTTCCAGAAATCGGACAAGTGGCTAGGCTACCCCCCTATGTGCCTGCCGGAGATCGCAGCACAGCCAAGGAGCAAGGGGATACATGGACAACACCACGCCATCACTGCCAGCCGTGCCACCTGCGCCGCCAACCGCGCCGCAGCAGGTACACCACTACTACCACCCGCAGAAATCCGGCGGGATAGCAGCGTTGCTGGAAGTACTGCCGGGGTTTTTCCAGGTTTTCGGCATTGGCCACCTGTACGCCGGCAATGTCGCCACCGGGCTGATCATCATGTTCGGCTATTGGGCAATTGCCTTCGTCAACTTCCTGCTGTGCTTTGTCTTCATTGGTTTCATCACGTGGCCCCTGTGCTGGATCGCCACAATGATCATCTCGCCGCTGACTGCGGCGAATGCCTGCAAGTCGCGCTGATTTTTTAACAAGGAGTTTTACATGAATACAAGCAGTCCGGCCGTATCCAACAACCTCGTCTGGGCAATCCTGTCCACCCTGTTCTGCTGCCTGCCGCTGGGCATCGTGTCCATCATCCATGCTGCCAAGGTCAACGGCCTGCTGGCCGCTGGTGATGTCGCCGGTGCACGTGATGCCGCTGACAAGGCAAAGAAGTGGGCCATCTATGCGGCTGGCGCAGGCATCGTCGTCACCATCCTGTACATCGTACTGGTCATGGTGCTCGGCCTCGGCGGCGCGATGAGCGGCGCTTCGAGCTACTGATGAATCCGACAGGCCGGCCGGATCCGGCCGGCCTGTTGCTGTCCTGACATGCAGTTCCCGCAACACCTGCTGCGCTACATGCCCTTGGCCGCAATTGGCGGCATCGGCGTGGGCGCTGCGGCGGTATTGAGCCGGATCGATCCGAATACCCCGGGCAATCCGCTGCCGGCCTGCCCCTTCCATGCCCTGACCGGCCTGTGGTGCCCTGGTTGCGGCAGCACCCGCTGCCTGCACGCCCTGGTCCATTTGGACCTGCCCCAGGCCATGGCAATGAACCCCCTCTTGATTGTCTCGATCGTGCCGGTACTGGTGATGGCACTGCATAGCGCGGGACTGTGGCCAGTGCGGCTGCAATGGGCAGTACGCCTGTTCGCGCGACCGATCCCGTGGTTGGTGGTGATCGTTTCCTATTGGCTGCTACGCAACCTGCCCTGGTATCCGTTCAACCTGCTCGCTCCGGGCTGAGAGGCCGTCCCAGACGCCACGCAACCACGTAGTCCGGGTAAGCGCAGCGCACCCGGGGCACATCGCGGGCAACCTGAAACACCACTGGAATCCTGCTCCGGGTGCTCTGTCGCATAACCGGACTGCAACGGCCTGGCCGACTCAACCTACCCAGCCGGCAATCACCAGCAACGCCAGCAAGGCCATCCACAGCAGCAACATGCGCCAGACCAGGCTCATCGCATCGCGCAGTTCCGGGTAGCGTTCGTCTGCCGGCACCTGCCCGGCCAGCCGCGCTTCTTCCGCCTCTTCGACCAGCTCGGCGCCAACGCTTGCGCGTGCGGCCTCGGCCAGAAAGCCAAGCTGCAGCGCCCAGCGGTTGCCCGCGGCGCGACGCCAGGCCGAAAACACCGTATCGAAATTGCCCACCAAGGCCATCGACAGCGTCATCAGCTGCGCCACCGGCCACTCCAGCACCGCCAGCAACACATCACCGGAGCGTCGCTCTTCAGTGGACAGCTGCTGTGATTGCAGGCCTTGCGAAGACTGCGCCAACAGCCGGTACAACACCGCCCCCAGCGGCCCCAGCAACAGGAACCAGAACAGCGGTGCAAACCAGCGCCGCAGCGCATTGATCGCGGTCGCCTCGACCAGACCCGGCGCGTCCTCGCGCATGCTGCCGCCCGCTGCCTGCAGCCGGGATGCCGCCAGCGCAGCCGCGGCCTCGTCTTCGGCGTCGATCACCGCCTCGACATCGCGATCCAGATCGCGCGGGCCCCAGCACAGCGCCAACACCGCAACGCCAAACAACAGCGCAGGCAGACCGAACAGGCGCCCGGCCAGCGTCCATTGCAGCAGGCCGATCAACAACACACAGGGCGCGACCAGCAGCAACACACTGTAATGCGCAGCCGATTCGCCCAGCTGTGCACGCAGCCAGTCCAGGCAACGCCCGAACCAGCGCCAATCCCGCAACGTCGCCAGCAGCGAGGGGGCCAGATGGCCAAGCACCAGCGCTGCGATTACCGCTACCAAGGTTGTGAACATGCGATCCCTCCGGCCCCTGATTGTAGGCCCTGCCAGCGCCGCAACGGCTGGCAAGCCGCGCGGCCATCAGCCCTCACGGCACTGACTCTGGTACCACTGCTCGATCAGGGTGCGTGCGATCGACAGCCGCGGCGGCAGCAGGATGCCCAGCCCGTCGTCGTTGCTGTCACGTTGCAGCGCGGCGCCAACCTCCTCGACGCTGAACCAGCGCGCGTCCTCCAGTTCACCGTCCACGGTTGGCACGTCGTCGTGCGCACTGGCACGGAAACCCACCATCAGCGCACCCGGGAACGGCCACGGCTGGGTGCCCTGGTATTGCGCCTGGATCACCCGCACCCGCGCTTCCTCGAAGACTTCCCGGGCCACGGTCTGCTCGAAGGTTTCGCCGGGCTCCACAAACCCGGCCAGCACCGAATAGCGGCGCGCGACCCAGCTGCTTTGCCTGCCCAGCAACAGGCGGCCATTGTTTTCGACCGCGACGATCACCGCCGGGTCCACGCGTGGATAGTGCTCGGTACGGCACTGGTCGCAATGGCCAATGAAACCGAAGCGACCAAAGCGCACCGGCGAGCCACAGACACCGCAGAATCGATTGCGCGAATGCCAGTACGACATCCCGCGTGCATAGCAGAATACGTCGGCCACCTCGGCCGGCCAGGTCACCGCGGCCTGACGCAGGTCCATCCGCTGCGGTGCCTTGACCGTCAGCGTCGCCGCCTCGGCGACAAACCAGGCGCGCCCTTCGCGCAGACCAAGGAAGATCGCCGTACCCGGGCCTCCGCCCAGATCGCTGCCACTGAACAGCGCCGGCTGCCGGTCATCATCGGCAAACGCGGTGCCATCGGTGTCCAACACCAGGATCTGCGCTGTTGGCCACAAGGCAGCCAAGGCATCGGCGTCGCCACGCAGGGCATCGGCACGGTCCAAGGGCGCGCCGACAAAGGCGTGCCCGGCGAAACGGGATTCAGAATTCAGCATCCGCCAGAGCCTGACGACAAAGCAGCACAAGCGCAACCAGCCGCAGCACGGCTGTCACCGCTTAGACCGAGAAGCTGCTACCGCAGCCGCAGGTGGTGCGGGCGTTGGGGTTGCGGATCACGAACTGGGCACCGGTCAGGCTTTCGCTGTAATCGACCTCTGCCCCCATCAGGTACTGCAGGCTCAGCGGATCAACCAGCAGGGTCACGCCTTCGGTGACCACGGCCAGATCGTCCTCGGCACGGTTCTCATCGAACTCGAAACCGTATTGGAAGCCGGAGCAGCCACCGCCCTGGATATAGACACGCAAGGCGAGCGCAGCGTTGCCCTCGTCCTGGATCAGCTCACGCACCTTGGAAGCAGCCGCCGGCGTGAAGTTCAGCGGACGGTCCAAGGACTGGTAATCAGGCGCCGGCTGCACGCCGGGCAGGGAAACTAGGGTGCTCATGGCGCTCAGGATGGGGGCGTGAAGCCCCTGTTTCAAGCCGCAGCGGCTTCAGCTTTCTTGGATTTCTCATTGCCCTTGGCATCGGGCGCCGGCAACGCAGCCATCGCCGCGGTGTGCAGCAGGCGGCCGTTGAGCTGGGCACCGGCGCTCATTTCCACCACCGTGTAATGCACATTGCCGGTGACACGGGCGCTGGGGGTCAATTCGATGCGCTCGCTGGCATGCACATCGCCTTCCATGCTGCCGCTGAGCACCACCACGGCGGCGCGCACTTCACCCTCGATGCGGCCGTGCTCGGCCAGGGTCAGCATGGCCTTGGCGCCTTCCTCGGCGATCACCTTGCCGATGATGCGGCCTTCCACGTACAGGCTGCCACTGAACACCACGTCGCCGCGGATTTCCACCTGCGAACCGATGAGGGCGTCTACCGACAGGTCGGTATCGTGCTTGGACTTGCTTTTGAACATGCTTATTCCCCTCTGCCGTTGCCGGCGAGTTTCCAATCGAATGTCTGGTTGGAGCCCCCCCCGGATCCGGACAGGGAGACTCGCACACGTTGCGGTGTGAAATCCCGGGGCAGCATCACGCTACCGTCCAGTTGTTGGAAATAACGGAAGGAATAATCCTGCCCCGGCGCCCCTTTTCGCTGATGCAGGTCATCCCAGCTGACGGTCGTCAGCTTTCCGTCCTTCACACCCTCGACCGAAAACCGCATCTGGCCCTGGCTGATCGCACCGCGATTGAGATTCTGGGTCAGCACCACGCTGTAATGCCAGGTGCCAGCCGCTTCCGGGGTGAACTCCACCGAATGGGTATTCAGCCCCTTGCGCTGGCTGGTGGAACCGACCAGGCGTTCATAGAAGGCAACGTCGGCGCGCAGGCCGGCAATCTCTTCGTCGCGTTCACCCAGCGACGTCTGCACTTCGCTGTTGGCAGCGCGACTGATCTTGTCAGAGGCCTCCAGCGTGGCCTGGCGCTGGCGCAGTTCGTCCAGCTGGCTGCGCTGCTGGCCTACCAGGGCCTCGCTCTGGCGCAGCTTTTCACGCATGCCGCCGGCATCAGGCGAGGCGTAGCGTGCCGCCAACCAGCCAACCAGCAGCAGCGATAGCAGCCAAGCGGCCGCCAGGACAGCGATCGGCACCCAGCCTGGACGCGGGGCCGCGCCACCACGGGGGGTGATCTGGAAACGTGAGGAAGGTCGGTTGGTCATGGCAGGTTCCAGTGCTCCCGGAAGGGCGACACCCGTGCTCGGTCTGAAACGACGGACCAGTGTAAACGACACGTATGTACATGCGCTTATGCGCTGGCGGCTGGCAATCACCGCAGGCATGCTCGATAGTTGCGATCCTGCTCACAGTATCCGGCCGAACCACTTCCCATGACAGAAGCCCACGTATTCGTCATCGGCATCCTGCTGGCCTGGCTGGCGGGCATACGCGTCTACCTGACCGTGTTCGGCGTCGGTATGGCCGGGCTGATGGGCTGGGTGGACCTGCCGCCGGCATTGCAGGCCACCGAATCCTGGTGGGTGCTGGGCACTTCCGGCGCCT
This sequence comes from Stenotrophomonas sp. STEN063, assembly GCF_056854515.1. Classification (NCBI taxonomy): domain Bacteria; kingdom Pseudomonadati; phylum Pseudomonadota; class Gammaproteobacteria; order Lysobacterales; family Lysobacteraceae; genus Stenotrophomonas; species Stenotrophomonas sp. STEN063. The sequence goes on along the minus strand of NZ_JBXFWF010000062.1, from coordinate 6,517 downwards.
TGGCCGTGGCCGAGTTCTTTGCCGACAAGATCCCCGGCGTGGATTCGATCTGGGATCTGCTGCAGACCCTGGCGCGGGTCCCGGCCGGCGCCTTCCTTGCCGCTGCCACCCTGTCGCCCAATGGCGAACTGAGTACCGGCGTATTGGCTGCCGGTGCCGGCATCGCGCTGACCAGCCACGGCCTGAAAGCCGGCACCCGCGCCCTGCTCAACACCTCTCCGGAACCTGCCAGCAACTGGATGGCTTCGTTTGCCGAGGACAGCGTGGTGATCGGCGCCTTGGCGCTGGCCCTTGCACACCCGTGGCTGGCACTGATCTTCGTGCTCAGCGCCAGCATCATCGGTGCGCTGACGGTATGGCTGGTCTGGCGCATGCTATGGCGTGGGCTCAAGCGCATCTTCGCCAGCACCGACGCGCCAACTTCGGCACCATCCAAGCCGGGTAAGCACTCGCTGCCCCCCGCCCCGTGACCGCATAATCCCCATTGATGGCCAGCAACGACACTCCCACCACCGCCAACCGTCCGCTACGCGCGGAAACCCCGCCAGCCGATTACTGGCAGCGCTGGAGCGTGCGCAATGCGCCGCCCACCGAAGCCGTGCAGGCGCAGCTCAAACCCGGCGCCGACGCAGCTGCGGCTGCCATGGCCAGCGATGTCGGCGATGACACGCCGTACCGCGTATTGATCGTCGAGGACAACCGCTCGCAGGCACTGTTCGCGCAAAGCGTGCTGCATGGTGCCGGCATGCAGGCCTTCGTGCAGATGGATGTTGAAGGCGTGCAACAGGCCATCGGTGAACACCACCCGGACCTGATCCTGATGGATCTGCACATGCCCGGCCTCGATGGCATGCGGCTGACCGCGATGATCCGCCAACAGCCAAACCAACAGCTGCTGCCGATCGTGTTCCTGACCGGCGAGGCCGATCCCGACCGCCAGTTCGAAGTCCTCGACTGCGGCGCCGACGATGTGCTGGTCAAACCGATCCGGCCGCGCCACCTGGTCGCAGCCGTCGCCAACCGCATCCGCCGCAACCGCATGCAGGCACCGGGCAAGGCCGATGCCGGCCCGCTGATGAACAACCCCGAGACCGGCCTGCCGACCCGCCACAACGTGATGCAACAGCTGCAGGCTGCCATCGCCGAGCAGCAACCAGCCGGCCTGATGTTCATCGAGATCGCCAGCGCGCTGGGCCTGCGCGAGCGCTATGGCTACGCCAGCTATGAGCGATTGATGGTGCAGGCCGGACAACGCCTGGCCGAGAACCTGCGCCCGCACCTGCTGGCCAGGCTCAACGACAACAGCTTCCTGCTGCTGACCCGCGGCATCGAAGAAGCCGCAGTGCCGGCATTGGCGCAGCAGGTCCGCGATGGCCTGTCGGCACAGCCCTTTGCACCACGCGAGGATGAATCGGTGTTCCTGCGCTGCGTGGTCGGCCACGCCAACCTGTCGCAGGACCTGGCCGACGCCGACGCCGCGCTGGAAGCCGTGGAGCGCACCGCCCTGCAGGCGCGCCTGAGCAGCACCGGCGTTGCTGCCTATGAGAGCAACGACGTCGCCATCAACAACGAACACCTGGCCCTGCTCGATGGCCAGATCGAACTGGCCTACCAACCCATTGTCGCCGTCGCTGGCGGCGATACCGCGCAGTACCAGCTGCTGCTGCGCCTGCGCCAGAGCAACGGCACCCTGCTGTCCGCCGGCCAGGTGATTCCCGCCGCCGAAGCAGCCGGGCGTATCGCCGACCTTGACCAGCAGGTCGTCGAGCACGCGCTGGGCCTGCTGCACCTGTACCAGTTCGCGCAGCCACCGATGCGCCTGTTCGTCTCGCAGTCGCTGCGCTCGCTGTCGCGCAGCGCCTATGCCGAATGGCTGCTGGGCGCATTGCAGGAACGCCAGGTAGCTGGCAATGGGCTGGTCATCGATGTGCGCCTGTCCGATGCACTGGTGCATGCGGTAAGCCTGCAACAGTTCTGCGCGCAGCTGATGCCGGCCGGCGTGCAGTTCTGCCTGAGCCAGTTCGAACCCGGCGCAGAGGCCAATGCCCTGCTGACCCAGCTGCCGCTGAGTTATGTGCGCATGGCCGCACGCTACGCCGAAAGCCACACCAACCAGAAGCTGCGTGACGAACTGCGCAGCACCATCGACCTTGCCCACCGCGCCAACCTGCAGATCATCGGCCAGCAGATCGAAGATCCCCAGGCCGCTGCCGCGATGTGGATGGGCGGCATCGACTTCATCCAGGGCAACGTGGTGCAGCGCGCTGGCAGCGAGCTCAACTTCGACTTCCAGAACGCGGTGCTGTGAGCGCGACTGCATCGGGTGCAGCGCGCGGCTGGGCACTGCTGGCAGCAGGCTGCGCCGCTGCTGCGTGCGCGGCCGGCTTCATTCCCGCCATTCCTGCCGTCGCCGCCACCGCCAGCGCTGGCGTTGCGGCGGTCGCAGCGCTGCTGGCAGCCATTGCCGCCAACAAGCAGCAGCGACAGGCACATGCCCTGCAACTGCAGATCGAAGAGCGGGTGCTGGAAAACAACCGCCTGCAGGTTGCCGCTCGGGACCACAGCACGCTGCAGGAAGCGCTGCTGCAAGCCAAACAGGCCGCCGAAGCCGCCACCCTGGCCAAGGGCGAATTCCTGGCCACGATGAGCCATGAGATCCGCACGCCCTTGAACGGCATCCTGCCGATGCTGGAACTGGTGGCACAGGGCCCGCTGAGCCTGGACCAGCGCAATATGCTCGATACCGCCACCGACAGCTCACGTCAGCTGTTCCGCATCGTCGACGACATCCTCGACTACTCCAAGCTGGAAGCAAACCGGCTGGAGCTGGAAATCACCACCTTCAACCTGCGCGAAACCCTGGACGGCATGCTGCGGCTGATGCAGCGCGCAGCCGAGCACAAAGGCCTGCGCCTGTCGCTGCATATCGACCCTGCCGTGCGCCTGTCGGTGCGCGGCGACCCGGTGCGCCTGCGGCAGGTACTGGGCAACCTGCTGGTCAACGCGATCAAGTTCACCGAACTTGGCGAAATCAGCATCCATGTAAAACGCCTGGGCGAAACCGCGGCACAGCACCGCCTGCGTTTTGAAGTGCGCGACACCGGCATCGGCCTGGACACAAACCAACAACAGCGACTGTTCAACGCCTTTACCCAGGCCGATGCGTCCACCACCCGCCTGTACGGCGGCACCGGGCTCGGCCTGGCCATCTGCAAGCGCATCGTCGACCTGATGCACGGCAGCATCGGCGTGCACTCCGAGCCCCTGCGCGGCTCCACGTTCTGGTTCGAAATCCCGCTGTTGAAAGTCATCGGCGACCTGCACCAGCCCGATCACCTGCGCAAAGTGCGCCAGGTACTGCTGGTCACGCCCGAACAGCGGCTGCGCCAGCGGCTGCAGCTGATACTGCCAAACTGGGGCTACCAGCCGGTTGCCGCCAACAACCTGCAGGAAGCACTGGAACGCCTGCGCATGCCCACCGTGTCCGGCATCTTCCATGCGGTGATCGGCGACCTGGAGCCCCTGCGCAACAGTGCCCCGGCCCTGCAACGCGCGATCGAACGCATGGACGACAACCGTCCACGCCTGCTGTGGCTGTACGGCGATGCCCCGATCGCTGAAGGACTGCGCGATGGTGCCACCCTGCTGCCACGGCAACTGCCCGATACCCAGCTGCGCAACGCCCTGGCCGAACCATTGCAGCTTGCACCCAGCCCGCCACCGGCATTGCTGCCGGGCAACACCGGCGCCGCTGCAATGGCGCCTGTTGCGACAGCGTCGACTTCGGCACCGGCAACGATCGCACCTGCAGGCTTCCCAGCAGGCGCGCAAAGCAAGCCGGTGACAGCGCCAGCAGCAGCCACCAACAGTGCCAACGCAGGTGCCGACCTGGCCGGCATGCTGGTGCTGTTGGTCGAGGACAACTCGGTCAACCTGATGGTTGCGCAGAAGCTGCTGAAGGTCCTCGGTGCCAGCACGGAAGCCGCCGAGAACGGCGCCATCGCCCTCGACAAGATGCACGCCAAGCGCTACGACGCAGTGTTGATGGACTGCCAGATGCCGGTACTGGACGGCTTTGCCGCCACCGGCCGTTGGCGCGAGCACGAGGCCAGCAGCGGCGCCAGCAACCGCCTGCCGATCATCGCCATGACCGCCAACGCCATGGCTGGCGACCGCCAGCGCTGCCTGGACGCCGGCATGGACGAATACCTGTCCAAACCTATTTCCCGCACACAACTCCTGAACTGCCTGCTGGCCTTCAAGCCCGCATCCAGCGCAACTGCCGAACCGGTTACCAGCATGCCCAGCACCGACCTCTCCGCCAACGCATTGGCCGCCGCCTCCACCGCGCACACCGATGGCATCACCGCCTCGATACTGGAGCGCAGCGTGCTGGATGAACTGCTGGAGATCGCCGGTGACGAGATCAACGCCATCATCGACGTGTTCCTGGACGAGACACCACAACTGGTGCGGCATCTGCAGGAAGCCGCGGTGATGCCAGACCTGAAGCGGCTGGGCGAGCTTGCGCACAGCCTGAAGTCTTCCAGCGCCAATGTCGGCGTACTGGCGCTGTCTGAAGCGGCGCGCCGGCTCGAGCACGGCGCGCGCAGCGGAACGCTGGAACGACCCACCGTGATGGTGGCGCTGATCGTGGCCGAGTTTTCGCGCGCGCGCATGGCGCTGGCCGGTTACCAGGCCGAGCAGCGCACGCAAGCGCAGGAGTGATCCCGCTGCAGCGGGATCAGTCTTCCAGCTTGGTAAGCAGGTAGTTCGGCTCGCCGATGCGGTCGATCAGGTCCAACTGGGTTTCCAGCCAATCGATGTGCTCTTCCTCGGAATCGAGGATCTTCACGAACAGTTCGCGGCTGACGTAATCGCTGATCGATTCGGCATAGGCAACCGCATCGCGCAGCACCGCCGCCGCTTCACTCTCCAGTGCCAGATCGCACTTGAGGATTTCGGTGGGGTTTTCGCCGATGCGCAGCTTGCCCAGCGCCTGGAAGTTGGGCAGACCTTCGAGGAACAGAATGCGATCGGAGAGCACGTCGGCGTGCTTCATCTCGTCGATCGATTCCTTGTATTCGTGTTCGGCCAGCTCGTTCAAGCCCCAGTTCTTCAGCATCTTGGCGTGCAGGAAGTACTGGTTGATGGCGGTCAGCTCGTTGTAGAGGACCTTGTTGAGAAATTCGATGACCTTGGCGTCGCCTTTCATGGCGCTGACTCCGACTAGGGGAACGAGCGCACTTTACCGGTTGCCGGCAGACAATGAAGGAACGCGAATCGTGATCATTAGCCACCGCCGTTGGCGGTGGCAGCAAGGCCCGCTCAGGCCGCCCGCAGCAGCGGCAGGGGCAGCTCTCGGGTAGTGCGTGCTTGCTCCAGCAAGCCGGCGGCCATGTCCAGGCAGGAACCGCAGTTGGAGCCGCAACCGGTACGCATGGTCAGCTCAGACACCGTATCGCAGCCGGCAAGCGCGGCTTCACGGATCTGGTGATCGGTAACTCCATTGCAGATGCAAACGTACACGGCTTGACGCCCCTGAACCCGGCACGTAGCGGCCGTGTCAGCATTCAATCGCAAATGCGAATGGTTGTCAATTTCGGGCGTTAATCATTATTAATCTTCTTGCCGCGCCAGACTCCGGGCCGCCGCGGACGCTTGCGCGGACGCTCATGGCCAGCGCTGCTACCCGGCATCCAGGCCTCCTGTGCGGACGCAGGCATCGCCTGCACGCCCTGGCCTGCGATACCACGCGCCAATGGCGCCAGATGACGCAGCGCGCGCGCGTAGACGCCACGCTTGAACATGACCACGTGTTCCACCGGATACCAGAAGTCGACCCAACGCCAGTGATCGAACTCCGGCGTATCGGTCTCATCCAGCCGCACATGTGCCTCGTCGCCCGTCAGCCGCAGCAGGAACCAGACCTGCTTCTGGCCGATGCAGACCTGCTTCTCGGTATGGCGGATGGCCCGCGGGGGCAGCCGATAGCGAAGCCAACCGGGAGTCGCCCCCAGGACTTCGACGTGTTCAGGCAGCAGGCCGGTTTCTTCCTGCAATTCGCGATACATGGCCTCGACCGGGGTTTCGTCGGTATTCATGCCACCTTGCGGGAACTGCCAGCCATCCCGGCGCACGCGTCGTGCCCAGAACACCTGCCCGTCTTCCCGCATCAGCACTATGCCGACGTTCGGTCGATAGCCGTCCGGATCGATCACGATGCGGACTCCTAAAATTTCTACTGTCGGGGACTCTGCCATGGCTGCTGTCATGCCACAAGCACAGAAAAACCTGTTGACAAAACCTCACGACACCACCAGAATTACCGGCTCCCAAGGCTATGTAGCTCAGCCGGTTAGAGCACAGCACTCATAATGCTGGGGTCGGTGGTTCGAGTCCACCTATAGCCACCATGGGAAGCAGGTTGAACCTGCACTACAGCCCCGTCGCCAAGCGGTAAGGCATCTGACTCTGACTCAGACATTCGGAGGTTCGAATCCTTCCGGGGCTGCCA
>NZ_JBXFWF010000061.1:0-29130 GCF_056854515.1 Stenotrophomonas sp. STEN063 | reverse complement strand
CTCGGCACTGGGTTATCGAACACCAGCAGAATTCGAGCGCACCTGCCCTTGACCAACAGGTGTCCACTTTTTCGAAGGAAGTCCCACCCGCTTCGCGGGTCGGCTTAATTCCGGAGTTAGCACCCATGGAACGATTCCGCATTCATGCAGTACGGTTTGTAGGGTTTTGCTCCTTGTTGCTACACACTTCTGCCGCCAGCTCACTCACAGTAGTTGCGCCGGAGATATCCGGCCTTAGCGGCAACTGGATTGGTCAGTCTAATGCAGGCGAGTTCGCCAGATTAACCCTAAAGCCAGATGGCTCTGGGCTCCTCGCAATCAATCACTATAAGAATCAGCCTATTTGGCTATACCGAGTAAGAGTGTCAAAGCCATCCAGTCAACCTCACGGCTGGGACCTTGCAATCCTGTCGGAGCCCATCGGTCACAAGAACACCATAGCCATTGAGCAGGCAAACATTTCTATTGACAGTATCTCTTTCGTTCTGGCAAGAGGCGGCACCCCTGGCGCTTTCACACTCACCCCTGAGCTTGATGCGATGACTCGTTACAGAGATATGATAAAAAACCCCGTCATGAGAGCCTGTTTCGAGAATGGATGCTAGCAGTTCGTTCAAGCCCAACCCGCTACGCGGGTCGGCTTAATTCCGAAGTTAGGTGGCATGGGAAAGACTGCCCGCAACTGGATCGAACACACTGCAGACTGGCGCGATGAGCCGATGGCCTACTGGGTTCACTTTGAGCTTGGCGGTGCCGCGTGGCGCGCGTCCGAGTCGTACAGCCCGCCTGCCCCAAGAGCCGAGGGTCGCAATGGCTATCCGGTACTTTGTGTCGAGTCGCAGGGCTTTGTCTTCCGCTTCTCTTCCGCAGCACAGCTTGCGGAGTGTATAGATATCCTTGGGCGCAAGCCCCTCCCGACATCGCGCCGGCTATCCGCCATTCGTGGTGGTGGGCACGGCCCCAATAGTCACTGGCTTAGTCGGTTGCCCGGCCACATCAAGTCCCCCAAGATTCGACAACATGTCGTGGAGGATCTCCGCTCAGTGATCTCTGCCATGGCACCTAACAATTCATCCAAGCCGAACCCATTTCGCGGCGCGGCTTGACTCAAGCATCAGGCCATGGGGGCGAGGCTTATGGGGCCACAAGAGATTCTCGCAATTGCTGCAGCGCTGGGGCTGCTGATCGTGCTGTCAGGCTGCTGGGTCATGATGCGATCTCTTCGCACCAGGCCCAGTCAGCTGCTCTTCACTTCCGTGGTTGCCCTCATCTTGTGGGCGTTTCTCTCTGACACGGTCTACAGAGCAGTCTTCTACTATTCCGATCTCTCCAAACCAAAGCCTTGGCAAAACTGGTTTTACCTGTCGTTGGAGATAGCGGTGCCGGCGTTCCTGATCCTCTGCGCATCCACCTGCTTCTGGTTGGTAGCTCGGTCGTTGCCCCGGCCCAGCAACTCAACCAAGCCAACGTCGCTTCGCGACAACGCTGAACTCCAGAGTGAGCCCTGATTATGAAGCTCTTCATCGCATTCCTGCTTTCGCTGGCTTTCTGCGGCTCTTCGTTCGCTCAAGAGAAGGAAGCGGAACTTCTTGGACCCGACAATTGGCCGACTACCGTGAGCGCGACTGTCGCCGACCTTCTTTCCACTCTCTCTGCAGCGGACAGGGAGGCCATTCGCAGTACAAAGAAGGACGACCTCATTCGATATCACCATGGATGGGGTACAGGCATCAGGAATCACTACGGGCTCTGGCGCGGGAATCAAGCGCTCATTGAGGATGCATGCCATGAGCCATGCCACCCGGATACTGCATCAAACAAAATTATTGAGGCTGTTTGGCAGGCCCTTCAAGATGAGGGCTAGCCGTTCATCCCAGCCAACGCCGCCAAGCGATTCGGCCTGACTCCGGAGTCGAGCCAACGTGAAAGCTCTCGCACGACGAGGAGACGGAGCACTGGTCGCGATTGGCACCGCCGTCTGCCTTGTGGGGCTATGGCTTTGGTGGTTCGCCAGCCCTTCGCCCCACCGCTACATCGAGCTGGTTGTTGCCCTGCCAGCGACGTGCATCGGTCTTATGATCATTGGCGCTACCATCGCCAGCAGTCATCGTCCAGCTGGAGGATTCTGGTTCTGGCTGGGGCTTTGTACATTGATTCTTGCCGCGCTTCCGCTTCTTGGGCTTGTTGCCCTCCTTGTAATCGGAACCGTAGCCTGACGATTGATTCAAGCCGACGTCATTACACGATTCGGCATAACGACGGAGCGGGGTGTCATGTTCAAATGGCTTTGGCAACTCTGGCAAGGCCCTGTTGTAGCGACAGCGGTCCACCCGATTTTCGGTACCATGGAACTCACCAGGATTCGCGGGGAAGAGTCATGGGATGCGGATTGCGTTCCTTTTGCAGGTCGCACTATTTCCGTCTACGTCAACACCATCAACTCCGAAGCCCCTTCGAAGAAACAGATTGCGTTCTTCCACAGAGCAAGCAACGACGAGACCGCCTTGTTCCAGCAGTCAGCATCCGTGCTGGTTCCGGCATATGAGAGGATCTACGGGCCACTTCCAGGCGCTTTGGGCGACACATTTGAGTTCGTTGGCCTTGGGGTTCCGCTTGATGCCGATCCAAACAACCCATGGCTGCTTCAGTTTGAAACAGTTGGCGGTCGATACGCTCTATTTACCATCCACTTCAAAGATGGCGTAGCTGAGCGCTACGATCATGACACCTGACAACGTGTCAGGTCCGCGCTCGCTTCGCGGATCGGCTCAATTCCGGAGCAAGTCCTTATGTGGCAACGCCGGCAGCTTAGACAAACCATCATCAGCACCGGCTGCGTGGGCGCCTTGTTTGGCGTCCTGCCCGTCCTTGCGCTGCTGGCATCCAGCTTGGAGCACCAGCACCATTCAAACCATTCCCGGCCACTGATAGCTCAAGCGCTGGAACTTGGCCTTCTGTTCTTTGGCTGCATCCTGTTCTGCGTCATCATGTTTGGCCTGCTTCCAATGGCCGTGCAGTATTGCTTTGTTTGGATGGTGCGCCGCTGGACAGGGCGCGCTTGACAGTTCATTCGAGCCGGTGCCGATACACGGCAAGGCTCGACCCCAGAGTGAGCCGCCATGAAATACATGACAACGTTCGTAATCGCCTTTGCTCTATCTGGTCCAGCTGCATCCGCTGGCGAAGGCCCTTCGGCCCAGGCGCTGCTCGAACGCATCGCCAGGGAAGGTGGGCACAAGGTCCTCTGGGATCTTTGGGAGCATGAGCGGGATTTTGACCGGGTCATGTCGGGTATTGAGTCCGGGGATCCGTCGTGGCTCAAGGTTGCAGTTGGCCTCAAGCCATTCTCCGATGCAGGCGCATCCCTATCAATCAAGTATGCGGTAGCCCTTGCGCTCCCCGGAGCGCCAGATCAGGTCTTGCCCTTGACCAAGCAAGGGTTCAATGTCGCGGACATATGTACATCACCTTTCATTGAGCCGGATCCAGGAGTCGCGGAGGCATATGAGCGACGAACCCTGGCGGCGCTTGCCAGGATCGGCGACCCGGCGCTCAAGTCACTGGCGGCGGAATGTGCCATGCAGGTTCGTCTTCCGGATGGGACCTGACAATTCGTTCAAGCCGGCGTCATCGCGCGGCGCAGCTGAGTCCAAGGTGTCAGATGCCAACAACAACCACACATCGCAACCCTGCCTGCTCACCTCGCACGCGGTTCTGGCTGGCCTGCCTTTCAGCGCCCTTACCTGCGCTTGCCGCTGCGTTCCTGGCACCCATCGCGGCCATTCCGCTGCTTGTTGCATGTTGGTTATTAGCGCTGCACTGGGTTCTGGTAGCCCATTCGCCGTCCAACCGGATCGCTGACATATCCATCGGTCGCCTGGTTCTGGTTGCCCTCGGCCTGACGACTGGTATCGCCATTTCCGGGGCGATTTCCGCCGCCATTTCAGCTCCGCTGATTCTGCATGGCAGATACCAGTACCGACCTGGCGCGCAACAACCCCTCAGCACCGAAGTCGATTTGCATGCGGTATCGACAACTACGAGCAATTCCATTTCTGTAAACGTCGCCGTCCCCAGGGATGAGTCCGTCTGGGGCATATGACTGCATCTGCAGCCCTGGGAAGTCACCACCTTTCCGGCGCACTGAAAGACTTGGCCGGGGAGATTCGCGGACTCTTTCCTCGCTGGCTCGCCGCTTCAATACCCTCAGTGCTCCCACAACTGCCCTCCCAGTTCAAGTGCTGGAACCACTACGGCGTTGCGGCAGGTATTCGGCTACTTTATGAGCCCTTCCCTATCCCACTTCAAGCGCCGACGCATGCAAGCGACTTCGATGGCTTTTCGAAACAGGTGGTGCTTCAACTTCTTCGTACTTTCAGCGGCACTCCTTGGCGCGAGCTGCAAGGGCGAGCCGGCTCCTGCGAAGGGTCTGGAGGCAGACATCGAAGAAGTCGCTGCAACGCTCATCGAGCAGCCTTTGCTGCACTCGACCTCAATCGCAGTCGTGTACCGGGGCAAGGAGTTCACTCATCACCGCGGTGACATGGTTGCCGGCACCCCAGGGGTTCCGAGCGATGCAACGCTCTACGAAATCGGCTCATTGAGCAAGACGCTGGCGGGAACCTTGGCCGCGAATGCCGTCCTGGAGCACAAGATCAGCCTGGATGACGATATCCGGAAGTATCTGCAAGACGACTATCCCAACCTGCAGTACCACGGCGAGCCGATCCGCATGCGCCATCTGCTGTCGCATACCAGTGGCCTGCCGAACATGCTGCCGGAGCGCGCCAATACCGTACTGGCCGACTTCACCGATCGGCGCACGCCCGCTGAGCTCAATGCCATCTACGCCAGCTACGGAAAGGGCGAATTCTTCAAGGACCTGCATACGGTCGAGATTGGTCGAGCGCCCGGAAAGGAGTACGCGTATTCCAGCACCGGGACCGAGCTGGTGGCACACGTACTGGAAGTGGTCTACAAGAGCGACTACGAGTCACTTTTGCGTGGGTTCCTGCGAGATTCCATGGCGATGACGGATACCAGGATCCGCCTTGGCGATGCTGACGCGACACGGCTTGCAGTTGGCTATCACAGTGACAATCCGCTACCGACCACGGCAATGCCCCAGCTGCCCTGGGGTGCGTCCGGAAACGTGAAAGCAACAGTTCCGGAGATGGTGAAGTACCTGAGATTCCAACTCGCCAATGGACCGGTCGTGGAGGAATCCCATCGCACACTGGTGAACTTCGATCGCGAATTCGGCATCGGCTATTTCTGGAACATCGTCAGCAGCGACCGTTTGAAAGGCAGGTACTATGCACATCATGGTGGCGTGCCCCGCTCACAGTGCTATGTCTACATCATCCCGAAGTACGACCTTGGCATCTTCATCATCACCAACCAGAGTGGCGACCATACCGCACGGGCCATGGAGGCGGCGGTCGACACGCTGGTCGAGCGCATCGCGGCTTTGGAGCACACCGCTGACCAAGGCCATCCCCGGTAGTGCGAATGGCCGCGGGCCATCATCCAGTCACAAATGCAGAGGTATGCCCAGCATCTGGAACACGTCGAACCTGCTTCTCCAGCCAACGGCATGACAGGTCAGACCGATCCGCTACAAGGCACCACAACTCCAGAGGCTGGTACTGCTCAACCACCTGAAATCCCGCAGCCGTCGGACACGCACATGCTTCCTTCAGCAGTTACCTTGTTGAGTGCCGCGCTTCTGTTGACCTCAGCTTGTTCAGCCCTCGCCTCGGACAACCAGTACCCTCCACGTAGCCCGGCACCCGCCTCGCAGCCGGCAGGCGCGCACGACGCGGACTCTTCCGCTGTTAGCTATCGGCTTGAGGTGCCCCTATGGCCCGAGGGCTCCCAGGTCCTGCTGGACGGCATCAATGCACTCGCCCACGAGAAGTGGGCATTGACTCATCCGACATATCTCGTCTATTCGCCGACGATCAACTCCTCGCGTTCCGCCATCCTGGTCTTTCCAGGTGGTGGCTACAAAGCCTTGGCGATAGGCCCCAACAGCACGCTTGGGCCGCAAGGCGCTGATGTCTGCAAATGGCTGACCGATTCGGGCATCACCTGCATCCTGGTGAAATATCGCGTTCCCAACACTGGATGCAATTGGAACAGCGAGACCAGAAGGCACGAGCAACCCGAGATTCCAATGGCGTTGCAGGACGCTCAGAGGGCGATTTCGCTAGTTCGGTACAACGCGGGTGCGTACGCCATCGACCCCGACAAGATTGGCGTCATGGGGTTCTCTGCAGGAGGGAACCTGGCGGTCTTGGCATCCACAGCCTTCCGACATCGAACCTACGAGCCAATCGATGCAGTCGACCAGATGAGCAGCCGCCCTGATTTCGCGATTCCGGTTTATCCGGGACACCTGACCATGGAGCACAAGAACAAGACTCCCAAGTCAGTCGCAGCAGGAGAGCTGAACACCGACATTCACATTTCCAGCGACGTGCCACCAACCCTGCTCATACACGCCGAGGATGATGCAGTCGATCCGGCCTACTATTCGCGCGTGTATGAGGAAGCGCTGAGGAAGGCGGGCGTAAACGTAGAGCTCAGGCTGTATGAAACCGGCGGGCATGCCTTTGGCGTCAAGCGACAAGGAACAGATACCGATCGATGGACCGACGACGCACTTCGTTGGCTCGACAGGCTCGGAATGCCATAGCGCGTCACCAAAGATGAATCCTTTCGCCGGGCAACGCCCGGAGAACTCATGCAAGCCAATACTGCCTTGCTACCCATTCGTTTCAGGTACCGGCCCCAACAGCGACAGGGACTACCGACCAAAGGATGCTCATGAAACCCCTCGCAGGCCTGCTGTTCGCACTATTCCTCGTGCTGTCCTCGGCTGCTGATGCCATCGTCATCCGCCACGACGTTGATGACCGCAAGTACCGGGTTGCCAGCAGCGAGTTTCCCGCGCTGGTCGACATGCCTGGCGAGGGGCATGGCAGCTTGATTGCTCCGCAGTGGGCGGTCACGGCTGCACATACCCTGCCCCGGCATGCTGAGCTCAAGCAGGTGACGATCAACGGGCTGCCGCGCGAGGTGGAGCGCGTCATCATCCACCCGGGTTACAGAACACTGCCGCAGACGCTGATCGATCAAGCCACAGCCAGCGGTGAGGCGATGTTGATCGTGGTGTTCCTTGCCTCATCGGATGACATCGCGCTGATCAAGCTGCGCCAGCCTGTTACCGATGTCGCACCGGTGGCCGCCTACAAGCGTGACGATGAGGCTGGCCAGACCATCAAGCTGATCGGCAAAGGGGCCACCGGCACCGGTGACATCGGGCACGACCCCAGCGGCCCCAACCGCACGGAGCTGCGGCGTGCATTCAACACGGTCAGCAGTGCGTACGACCGTTGGCTCTGCTATGTGTTCGATGCTCCACCTTCGGCCCTGCCGCTTGAGGGTGTACTCGGAAACGGGGACAGCGGTGGCCCGGCATTGATCCAGAGCGGCAATCAGTGGTTGCTCGCCGGGCTGGGCTCCTGGAAGGTTGTGCAGGGCAACGTGCTGACCGCACGGCCCGGTCGCTACGGCCAGGTTGCCTGCAATGTCCGCATCAGCCATTACGCGGATTGGATCGACGGTGTCATCTCGGAGCAGACCCAGGACGCGAGATGAATTTGTGCATGGCGCCAGACCTTGCATGCAGGCCCGGACATTGGAAGGTTCCGCAAAACTGCAACCACCTTTGCGGAAACGCGCAGCGGTTCCAGATTCGCTGACCGCGAGCGGACATAATCAGCGCCTTCCCTGTTCATGAATCGTCACGGAGCTTCAATGACAAAGGCTTGTCTCCCCCTGCTCGCCTCAGCCGTTCTTTACTTCAGCATCCCGACGGCGCAGGCGCAGCCCGTGTACAAGTGCACCGGCCCGAAGGGTGAAACCAGCTACCAGTCCATCCCCTGCCGCGAAGGCGAAACCTCGTCACGCCGGTATGCATCGCCCTCCCCGTCCAACCCGACCCAGGCCATCACTGCGGCCCCGGCCGGGCCGGGCCAACGGCGCGTGCAGGTTCGCTATACGACAACCGCTGGCAACGAAAACTGCGATGGCGCCAAGGCGATGCGCACGGCGGCGCTGGGCGCTGCAGGAGCACAGGCCACGGCCGATATGCGGGCCAGCCTGGACCAGCAGGTCAACGCCGCCTGCAGATAAGCGCAGCGATGGCGTGTGCGGCAACGGCAGCAGGGAATTGGCACGGGCGACGTCGATGACTGCGCAACTGATGCGCCGGGCACGCCTGGTTGCCGCCAGATTTGATTGAACCTATACGCGATACGTTCAATCATCACCCGGCCGGCCTCGGGACCGGGTCAGCCGGGGCGCCTTGCTGATCGGGCGCGAGCAGGCCCTTGTCGTCCAAGGAATCCATGCAATGCGATTCTTCAGCCAGACGCTCACGCTCGCCCTGCTCCTGCCGCTGGGCGCGGTCGCCCAAGGCCAGGGCAGCTTGAAGGTGGACAGCTCACAGGTTGTCGGCCTGACCGCACTGCTGGAAACGCAGCCGCACCACCCGGAGGCGACCAGCATCCGCGCCCTGCTGCTTGAATGGGAGGACAGCACCAAGGACGTGGTGGATTACGTCTGCCCGGACGTGCTGGCGCCGGTGCCCGCCGCGGGTACTCCCAATGGCCCGGAACTGCTTGCGCAGTTCATCTTTGGCAGCGCGGCCTTCCAGGTCGCCAACCCATCACAGAAGGGCGCCTTGCAGCCATCACAGCTCGCCGGCATGCGAAGCATGCTCAAGGCCTACAAGGCATTGCTGGCCACCGATCCTGCCGCACGCATTCCACGTTTCGACTCACTCGTCGCCATGGACGCCGAAGGCAGCCTCGCCGCCTACCTTGAGCCTATCGTCACCCTCGGCTGCCAGTAGTCGTAGACGGGCTGGTGAAACCCGCCAGCTACCATTTGCCGCCTGCGAACGGCCCCGGGTGCGCTGCGCTTACCCGGGCTACGGCGCGCAAGGTACGCTTCCGGCTTAGCTTGAGCCTGTTGTCACACTTGCTTTCATGTGACTGATGTCGCACCGCCCAACCGATATGCTTCCGTACCCAATCCTCCCCGCAAACGCTCCCTGCTCCCATGAACATCCTGATCCGACCGGAAACGCCCGCCGATATCGCGGCCATCGAAGCGGTGACGGTCGCCGCTTTCCTGGAGGCACCGCATACCGATCACACCGAGCAATTCATCGTTGCGGCATTGCGCCGCTCAGGGCAGCTCACCGCCTCCCTGGTAGCAGAACAATCGGGTGCCATCGTCGGCCACGTTGCGGTGTCGCCGGTGACGATCGCCGGTGAGGACGTGGGTTGGTACGGGCTTGGACCGGTATCGGTCGTGCCCGATCTGCAGGGCAAGGGCATCGGCAGCCAGCTGATCGAAGCAGCGCTCGATCAGCTGCGTGCACTTGCTGCAGGTGGCTGCGTGGTGCTTGGCGATCCAGGCTACTACGCGCGTTTCGGATTCAGGCCCACTGATGCGCTTACCTTGCCGGGCGTGCCCGCCGAGTACTTCCAGGCGCTTTCGTTCGATACACGCGTGCCGCAGGGAGCCGTTGCCTATCACGCCTCGTTCTCGGCGCACGAATAGCGGTATTGCGCACAACGTTTGCGGGCGTGGGATCAGAACCAAGTCAGCATCACGCGCATTTGTTCTCCGCATGGCTAACGGCAGGCAATCGCAGACTCCGCGCTTGCTAGCAATGATTTTCCTAGGCAGAGTTGCGCACGTCGAACACCCCGATCAGCAACGAACCGGCTGATCCTCCATCCACCAAAAGGAAGCCCCGGATGCGATACACCACAGCCCATCGTACTGCCCACAACATCTTGCTGCCGGAAGTGCTGCGCCGCGGCCGCCTTGCCTTGCTCGCCCTGTTGTTCACCCTTGTGCTTGCGGCCTGTGGCAAGCCGGTTCCGGCAGACAAGCAGGCTTATGTCGGTACCTGGGAATCGACCACCACCTCGCTGCTCATCGATGCCAGCGGGCGCGTCATCTACAAGCACCAGCCCAGCCCGTCGGTCAGCAAATCACTGGATGCACCAATCAAGGCCTATGAAGGCAATGACTTCATCGCCGGAGTGGGCCCGTTGACCACGCGTTTCGTGGTCTCCGTGCCGCCGCATCAAGTGGACGGCAGCTGGAAGATGACCGTCGATGGGCAGGAGCTCACGCGGCGCTGAGCCGATTGGCCCTTGCAGATCCGCGAAGACGATCACCACGGCACAGGCGCTGCACGATGCGACCCAATGTAGTTTCCCTGTTGTTGCTTGCAGGCTTGGCGTGGCCCGCTGCCGCCACCCCGGTGGACCATCAGCAGGCCTATAACGACTGCCTGGCCAAGGCCGGCGGCATCAACAACGGTACCGTGGAGGCCTGCTCATCGGTGACCTCGGAGCATGCAAAAGCGGAGATGACACGCCTCTACCGTGCCATCAACAGCAAATTGCTTGCGGAGAACGCGAACGATGCAGCAAGGCTGGAGCGCGCCCAGAAGGCCTGGCTGGTGTACCGGGACCTGCACTGCGAACTCGCGGGCTCCTATGTTGGCTCGCCGATGTATTCGTTCTGCCCGATGCAACTGAACATCGACCGGGTCATTGAACTGCGCGAGCTGGCCGGGCAATGAAGCGCATCGCTTCCTCGGCGGCAACCTGGAAGCGCTTGCCAGAAGCACTATCAGCTCCTACCATCTGCGCGTCCTCGCGACTCACGCGACGGCCGTAAGCGTTCACGTCAACCAACGCGCCCATCAACTCCGGCATTGCCGGGGCTGTTCGCCCATCCATGGGCGGAAGGCGCCATTGCTTGACCGGATCCAGGAGATCACCGTGAACGCTACAAACAAGAACATCATTGCCTTCGGCATTCCCAAGCTGCCCTTGCGCTACGGCGCCTTGGTCATGCCCTTGCTGCTGTCCATCCTGATGACCTGCGTCGTCTCCCTGATCAGCACACTGAAGAGCATCGGCATGTCGCCGCTGCTCGGCTCCAAGTGGCTCGCTGCCTGGGGCATCTCGTGGCTGGTCGCCTTCCCCATCCTGCTGTTGCTGTTACCGGTGGTACGCAAGGCGACGGCGGCCTTGGTGCGGTCGGCCTGACATTCCAAACTCCCGGCCCGCCCAGCGGGCCGGTTCCCATCCGTGTTGCACGGGAAGCCATGGTGCCAACCATTGGAATGCACGCATACTCGGCTCCCTGATGCACCTTGCCGGCACCCACCATGACCGACCCCTACAACTCCTCCACAAGCCGCACGGCACCTGCCCTGCTCAACGACGCGATGATCACCACCGCCCTGGAACTGCCGGGCTATCGCGCCGTGCGCAACCTCGGCCTGGTACGCGGCATCACCGTGCGCTCGCGCTCCATCGTTGGCAATTTCCTCGGCGGCTTGCAGACCATCTTCGGCGGCAACATCACCATCTACACGGAGCTGTGCGAACAGGCCCGCGATGAAACCTACCGCGACATGGTCGCCCACGCCCGCCAGCTTGGCGCCAATGCAATCATCGGCGTGCGCTATGACGCCACCGAGCTGATGACCGGACTCACCGAAGTACTCTGCTACGGAACTGCCGTGGTGGTGGAAGCGGATGCCCGCTGATCGCGCTTTGCAGGACTCCGCACAGGCCTGCGGCGGTTGCGTCGACCCCACGCTGCCAACCCCGGCTTGAACCTATCTGCGGCGCAGGCCGCACGTCATCGTGAAGGATCATATGCGAACGAAATTGCTGGCCCAGCTCATCGGCTTCGTGGTGATCGTGCCGAGTACGCTGGTGGCGTTGTTCTATAGCGCGTTGGGCCTGATGTTCGCGCTGGAGTCGATCCAGCGCCAGCAACACCTGGGCAGCGCCGCGCTGGTATTGGCCTGTCTGAGTGGCGGCTGGCTCGGCATCGTCGCGTTGTGGCGTGCCTATTTCGTGCTTGGCACTGACCAGCACAGCTTCAACAGCACATTTATCTGGATGGGTTTCGGCTGTGGCAGCCTGGTTTCATTGGTCCTTATCGGGCTGGTAAATGGCTCGCTGCTTTTCCGGGGAGTGTTCTTCGGTTGGCCGTTGCTGGCGGTTGCCGTGTTCACTGCAATGCTGCTGCGCCGCGGCACTCGAGCCGCCCCCCCTGCACCTTCCGCCTGAGCAGGCACCAGACTTCGAGGGAGCCGTCATGCCACGCAACGTCCTTTTCATCTGCACCCAGAATCGCTTGCGCAGTCCCACCGGAGAGCAGGTCTTCGCCAACTGGCCGGGTATTGAAACGCAGTCGGCCGGGCTGGGAAATGATGCCAATACGCCGGTGTCACCAGAGCTGCTGGCTTGGGCGGACCTGATCTTCGTGATGGAAAAAGCCCATCGCAACAAGCTGTCCAAGAAGTTCCGCGCACATCTGGATGGCAAGCGCGTCATCTGCCTGGATATACCGGATGACTACGACTACATGGATCCCATCTTGGTGCAGCTGCTCAAGCACAAGGTGACGCGGTTCCTGCCGGTGGGCTGAGTGGCACTGCGGCTGGCCAAGAAGGAGCATCCGCTTCGGAGCTTTCCGCGCCCCCGGCGGCAGTGGTGCTTGGGTCGCCCTCTCCCCACCCCATCTCCCGTGCAGGGAGATGGGCTTTCAGCAGCGGCTGACCGCCGAGCCAGCTTGCTTGCGGGCTGAATGCTCGTACTGCGCTACTCTGCCTACCTGGGCAGTTGAACTCCTTCGGAGAGCAGATGCAGACCAAGCCTCACCCGCTCGACAGGAAGATGCTGGCAGCACTGGCAGTCGTCGCATGGTCGGCGCTGCTGCTGCAGCTCTACCTGTCCATTGAATTGGCGTTTTCCAATGGCCGTGGCGTCCTCCATGGAACGCTTGCCTTCCTCGCCTACTTCACGGTGCTTACCAATCTGTTCGTCGCGCTTTCAGCCACCTTGCCGCTGGTTGCCGGAGCCACACCTCCTGGCCGCTTCTTCGCCAGGCCCGAGGTCCTGGGCTGTGCGATCACCTCGATTGTCATGGTGGGTGCGGGCTACCACGTGCTGCTGCGCAATGCATGGAACCCGCAGGGTTTGCAGCTGATTGCCGACTACCTGTTGCACTACGTGGTGCCACTCTGCGCGCTTGCCTATTGGGTGGTGTTTGCGCCGCGTACCCGACTTGGTGCGCTCGCGCCACTGGCATGGTGCATCTATCCGGTCGGCTACTTCATCTACGCACTGATCCGCGGCGAGCTGACCGGCATGTATCCCTACTACTTCATCGATGTCACCAAGCTTGGTTTTGCCAAGGTGCTGGCCAACTCGGTAGCGATGCTGGTGGCCTTCCTGCTGGTTGGCATGGCGCTGCGCTTCATCGCGGTATTGCGTGGCGCTGCCCGCTCAACCGCTGAGCCTTGAATCGCCCGTCAGTCCAACTGGCAGCAGGAAGCATCACCCCGCCGGAGCGGCCATCGACGACGCTCGTCCCCGCCACCTCGTCCACGCACTCGACAGCACGCCATGCAGTAGCAGCGGCACCACCCAGCTGCTCCACAACAGCAGCGCGATGGCATCCGGACTGGGCGCACGCCCGCTCGCTATCCACGCCGGCAACAACAGCCGGAACACCACCGGTGCCAGAGTGACCAGGTAGGCGCGCGTCATCCAGCGGCGATGCCGTGCAACCTTGCCACGGCGGATGCTGATCATTGCCACCAAGGCCGTCAGCAACCAGGCCAGCGCAGTACCCGCAAACGCGGTGGTGATCGAGGCAGGCGCCGGCGAGGTGGCGATCAAGCCCACCGCTGCTGCACAGGCCAGCAACATGCCGCTGATGTAGCTGCGCCCCAACCAGCGATGCAGGCGCGGCCAGGCACGCGGCCAGCGGGTAAGGAACTGCAGCGGGCCGAGCACGATGCCCAGCACACCACCGGTTATATGCAGCCACAACCAGCCGCGCCGCGACCAGTACATGGTGTAGTGCTCGGGGTCCAGGTGACGGTACTGGCCATGGACGGCGAGCAGGAAATGCAGGCTCAGCGCCGCCAAGGCCAGCCACAGCAATGCCCAGGCCAGGCGTTGCAGGGGAGCACGACGTTCAACCTCTGCATCAAGCGCGTCGGACATCTTGACCTCGGCTCGCGGGCGTCGGCCAAAGCATACAAGGCGCCGCCAGCATGCTGCAGGTCACCCGGCACATGGTCTGATTCAGCCGGGTGACGCCGCGCAGGCACGGCCTTT
Source organism: Stenotrophomonas sp. STEN063 (assembly GCF_056854515.1). Lineage (NCBI taxonomy): Bacteria > Pseudomonadati > Pseudomonadota > Gammaproteobacteria > Lysobacterales > Lysobacteraceae > Stenotrophomonas > Stenotrophomonas sp. STEN063. The sequence continues at coordinate 14,881 of NZ_JBXFWF010000061.1, read as the reverse complement.
TGACGAAACCTGACTGCCCGAACAGTTGCAAATTGCGAATCATTCGCATTTAATTTCCCACTAACATCGCCGCCCGCTTGAGCGCAGTTATCACCCGCAACGGAAGCGGGACCGCCCCGCCCGTGGTCAATCCGTTATCTAAATCCGTTCAGGTTCGCTCATGCACCCCAGTCGCTCCCTCGCCCGCCCGGCTCATGCCGCTGGCTCATCGTTCCCGTTCCGCAATACCCGCAACTGTCTGCAGGTCGCCATCTGCCTGGCCTTGGCCAGCAGCTGTGGCGTTGCCATGGCCGCGCCACAGAGCGTCTCCGCCTCTGCCTCCGGCACGGAAAATGACACCGCTACCCAGCTGGATACGGTGCGCGTGGTATCGCAGCGTGCCAACCGGGTCAGCAACGGTGCCACCAACCTTGATCTGGATATCAAGGAAACCCCGCAGTCGATCAGCCTGGTCAGTGGCGAGCAGATGCAGCAGTTCGGCATCGACAACATCAACGACGCGCTGCGCCTGGCCACCGGCATCCAGGTGGAGGAATGGGAAACCAACCGCACCAATTACGTGGCGCGCGGCTTCGACATCAAGAACACCCAGATCGACGGCGTCGGCCTGCCCAATGACTGGGGCATCGTCACCGGTGCGATGGATGCCTTCGGCTACGAGAAGCTCGAGGTCATCCGCGGCGCCAATGGCCTGCTAACCGGCGTGGGCAACGCTTCGGGCACCATCAACTACGTGCGCAAGCGCCCCACCAACGAGGCCAAGGGCCAGCTGGGCGTCAGCGTTGGCTCGTGGGGCAAGCGCCGCGTCGAGATCGACTATTCCACGCCCTTCACCGAGGATGGCCGTTGGGCCGGTCGGGTGGCGGCTGCGCATGAAGACGCCGACTCCTACCTGCGCGGCTTCAATACCGACCGCAACTTCTTCTACGGCGTGGTCGATGGCCAGATTGGCGACAACGGCACGCTGACCGTGGGCTATTCCTGGCAGAAAGCCAACAGCGACCAGAACATGTGGGGTGCGCTGACCTTCGTCAACGCCGATGGCACGCAGGCGTCATGGCGCCGCAGCGCCTCCACCACCCAGGATTGGACCTACTGGGATACCAAGACCGAAACCGCCTTCGCCGAATACACCCACCAGTTGGGTGCGGACTGGCAGGTAAAGGCCTCGTACAACTACCGCAAGAGTGGCAGCGATGACCAGCTGTTCTTCGCCTACACCACCACCGGACTGGATCCGCTGACCGCCGAAGGCCTGGTTGGCTGGTCGTACAAGGGCATCGACCAAGGCAGCTCGCACCTGGGCGATATCACCTTGAATGGTCGTTTCCAGTTGTTCGGCCGCGAGCAGGAAGCCGTGTTCGGCTTCAGCATCGCCAAGAGCGAAGAGACCACCTGGGACCACCCGGTAGATAGCAGCGATCCTTCGTTTGGCGCATTGCCCGCCTTCCCCTATGCAGGCAACACCATTGCCGAACCGCAATGGGGCCCGCGTACCAGATCCAACTGGACCAACCAGCGCCTGAAGCGCGGCTATGGTGCGACCCGGCTGAGCTTCACCGATCGCCTGAAGTCGGTGATCGGCTTCAACTGGGCGGAGTACCACCGCGACGGCAACAACGGCGTTGCCTTCAACCAGACCGAAGACCATATCAGTCCCTATACCGGCCTGACCTGGGACTTCAATGACAGCGTGCTTGGTTATGTCAGCTATTCCGACATCTACCAGCCGCAGGACCAGTACGACATCAAGCATGTCTACCTGGACCCGACCAAGGGCGTGAACTACGAAGTCGGCATCAAGGCCGAATGGCTGGACCGCCGCCTGCTGACCACGCTGGCGCTGTTCAAGGCCAAGCAGGAAAACCTGTCCACCTATGGCGGCTATGACTTCGCCACCGCCAACTACTGGTACTACGGTGTGGACGTGGAGTCCAAGGGCGTGGAGTTCGAAGCCACCGGCAAGCTCAGCGACAACACCAACCTGGTATTCGGCTACACCCAGCTGAAGATGAGCAACCAGGACGGTGGCAGCACCTATACCTGGGTGCCGCGCCGCACCGCCAACCTGATGTTGACCTCTCGCCTGCCGAACTATGAAGCACTGTCGTTCGGCCTGGGTGGCCGCTGGCAGAGCGATACCTCCACCAAGGAAAGCTACACCAACATGGTGGTGCGCCAGGGCAGCTATGCCGTGCTCAACGCCTTCGCCGCCTGGGACGTGCTGCCCAACGCAACGATACGCGCCAACATCAACAACCTCACCGACCGGAAGTACATCAACAGCCTGTACCAGATTGGCTACTACGGTGCACCGCGGAACTACCAGCTGAGTTTTGACTGGCGGTTCTGAGGACGGCGGATAGCGAAGCAGTCTTAGTTTTTGGTTTTTGGTTTTTGGCTCCACCCCTCTCCCCTTGCGGGAGAGGGTGCCCCGAAGGGGCGGGAGAGGGGTAGCACTTCGCTACAACCTCACCTACACCCCGACCCTCGCCCTCTCCCCAACTCCTCTCCCGGAGGCAGAGGGGCTCAAGCAACGCTGCAACGAAACTGATACCCGAGACGTCACCGCCACCATGTCCCAAGCAACCACCATCACTGCTACTTCCCGCTCGCGACGTCAGGTCGTACTGCGGGTGCTGGCCGCAATGTTCGGCGGCTACGTCTTTGCCTGGGGCACGGTGGCGCTGGCGACCTGCCTGCTGTTCGCGGCCAAGCTCGACTTCCACGATGCAGAGTTCCTCGGTGCCTTCATCGGTCTGCTCGCCTACGTGACGGTGTTCCTGTGGAGCATCGCGACCCAGCGCCTGCTGCGCGTCTGGGTCGTATTGTTCGGCGGCGGACTATTGATGGCGGGCGCTGCATCGCTGGTCCAATCCCTGCTCGCATGACCGGAGAAGTCCATGTTCAATAGTTTCCGGCAAGCAATGGCGTGGCTGCACACCTGGTTCGGCCTGGTGCTGGGTTTCGTGCTGATGGCGGCGTTCTTCTTTGGCGCGCTGTCCGTCTTCGACCGCGAAATCGATCGTTGGGCGATTCCCGCCACCCGCATCGAAGCGCAGCCGATGCCGTCCTTCGAGAAGATCCTGCGGCCTGCCTTCGAGCGCATGCAGCCGACCAAGGACGCCATCGATGCGATGCGCCCGCGTGTCAACGGGCCGATGCCCACGCACTTCGACAAGGTCGCCAGCTGGAGTGCCTACACCACCCACCGTGACCCCGTGCTAGCCCTGTACGCGGGCTATCAGGTGCCCAACGCCAAGGACCCGGAAGAACTGATCTGGGCCTATACCACCATCGATCCGCGCGATGGCAGCGTGCTGCCCGACGATCACTTGAAGATCGGCAGCGGCTTCTTCTTTCCGCTGCACTACGGCCTGACCCTGGACTGGAAGAACCTGGGCATCTGGATCGTCGGCTTCTCCGCTTTGGTGATGCTGGCCGCGTTGATCAGCGGCGTGGTGATGCACCGGAAGATCTTCCGCGAATTCTTCACTTTCCGCCCGGGCAAGGCCAGGCTGCGCAGCGTGCTGGACCTGCATAACCTCACCGGCGTGGTGGCGCTGCCGTTCCACTTCTTCTTCGCACTGACCGGCCTGCTGATCTTTGCCGGCACCTATTACTTTCCGGTCGGCCACACCCAGCTGCATGATCTGCACGACCTGCACGAACGGATGGAAGCGCAGGAAACCGGCCTGCCGCATCAGCGCGCAGGCGTTGCCGCGGGGCTGGCATCGGTGGATGCGATGGTCGCGCAGGCACAGCAGCGTTGGCAGGCCAATGACAAGGCCGGCGATGTCGGTTTCCTGGTGCTGCAACATGTTGGCGATGCCAACGGCTACGTCAGCGTGTACCGCGCCGGCACCGACCGCATCGCATTGGTAGGCGATGGCATCCACTTCAAATCCTCCGACGGCAAGCTGATCCGCGAAGATCCAGCCGCCACGCCGATGGCACGCATGGCCGAGTTCCTCACCGGCCTGCACCTGCAACACTTCCGCCATTGGCTGCTGCGTTGGCTGTACGTGTTCGGCGGCCTTGCCGGTGCCGTGTGCATCGCCACCGGCTTCATCTTCTTCGTCGAGAAGCGCAAGCGCCAGCACGCCCAACAAGGCAGCCAAGGCGCACGCATCGTGGACGCGCTTGCGGTGACCACGGTGACCGGCATGGTTCTGGCCACGCTCGGCATCCTGATTGCCAACCGCCTGCTGCCCGAGGCCCTGCCCGGCCGTGGCGACTGGGAGCGCTATGCGTTCTGGGCGGTGTGGGCGCTGGCGCTGGTGCATGCGGGTGTGCGCGGTGCACCAGTGGCACGCGGTCTGGCCAACCCGGCATGGCGCGAACAGACCTGGGCCATCGCGGTGATGGCAGTCGCAGCCGTGGCCTTGAACTGGATCACCACCGGCGACCATCTACTGCGCACGCTGGCGCGCGGCTATTGGCCGGTGGCGGGTATCGACCTGTTCCTGCTCGGCAGTGCGTGCGTGGCCATGATCGCTGCCCGCAAGCTCGGCCAGCGCGCGCATGCCAAACAGGCCGCACACCGGGAGAACGCCCATGCATGAGTCGCTGTCTGCCAACCTGATGCTGGCCGCCGCACTGCTGAGCAGCCTTGCCGGCATGGCATGGCTGGCACTGTCGATGCAGGTACATGCGCTGCAGGTGTGGCCCCGCCAGCCATCGCCGGCCACCCTGCGCTTGCTGCGCATCCTCGGCAGCTTCAGCGTCTGCGTTGCACTGGTGCTGTGCCTGGCGGTGGATCACGCCACGATGGCGGTGCTGGTCTGGGTGATGGCCTTGAGCGCCGCGGCGATGTTGGTGGCGTTTACGCTGTCTTCGCAACCGCAGCGCCTGCGCGTGTTTGCGCCTTGGATCAGGTAACAACGCGGTCGGCAGGCAATGAGTGCTGGCCGCCAAGCTCAGCGCTGTTCGCCCATGTGTTCACGATACGCAGCAGCTTCCGCGTGCAGCCATTGGCGGAATGCCAGGAAGCCGCGATGACTGGTCGAACGCTCCGGGTAGACCAGCCAATGCGACCATGCTGTCTTGAGCCGCTGATCGGACAGCAACTGCAACTGGCCTGACTGCAGCAGCAGCTGCGCACGCGTCACCCGCCCTAGCGCCACGCCCACGCCTTCCAATGCCGCACGATGGTGCGACTCCGAGTCATCGAAGATGGCAACGTAGCGCTTGGGCGCTTCCGCCCCGGTCAAGGCGAACCAGCGGTCCCACTCGCCATCCGGGTCACCCAATAGCGGCCACTCCGACAGCGGTTTCGTACCGATGCCGCCCATGCGCTCGACCAGTGCCGGGCTGGCCATTGGCACCAGCCATTCGTCGATCAGGGGCTCGGCAATCACGCCCGGCCAACGACCATCGCCGATGCGCATCGCCCCATCGAACTGCAGTTGCCGTTCGAAATCGATCAGCAGTTGGTTGGACTGCAGGTTGATCTCGATCTGCGGATGCGCCGCCACGAAACGACCCAAACGTGGCACCAACCATGCCGACGCCATCGTCGGCACCGCGCTGATCGACAACACACAATCGCGCCGCGCCTGGAACGGGCGGAACACCTCGTTGATCGCATCCAGGTGCGGGCCAACCTGATCGAGCAGGCGTCGCCCTTCCTGCGTCGGTGCCACGCCGCGTGCCTGCCGCAGCAGCAATGGATAGCCGAGCCGCTGCTCCAGTTGGCGCATCTGGTGGCTCAAGGCACTGACGGTGACGTTCATCGCCTCGGCAGCACGCGACATGTTGCCCATGCGTGCAGCAAGCACGAAACCCTGCAGGAACTGGAGTGGCGGCCTGGACATTGGACTTGAGTTTTCCTCAATACCCGCTTGAAGGATGCTCGCTTTTACGGACTATAGCCCGGAACTAACCTCAATCCACTCTCAACACGGAGCAGGGAAATGAGTGTTTATACCGATCTGCTGTTCATGCATGGGCATATCACCAATGTCGAGCTGGCCAGGCAATTGGCGGGCCAGGACGGCACCGATGCCGCCGAGGAGGCGCGCGACATTGGCAAGACGCGCAGGGATGAGCGCGGCCATGAACCCGCAGACGCCCCGGCGCGCGCGATGTCCCTGCCAACGGGTGCCTGCTCGAATCGTTGAAGCCTGCCCGTTCCGATCCGCGTCCAGCAGCGCAGGCCCGCCTCTCCGCCATCAACCACGCCGCAACTTGGTATGGTTCGACAGATGAAAAACCACCACTGGCGCGGCCGAGCGGCCGCCTTGCTTACCACCGTCGTGATTCTGTGCATCGTCTCCAACCCGGAACTGGCTACGTTGGTGCCTGTGCTGGATGCATTGGGGCTGGACGTGCTGCTCGCGCTCTTCTCCGCACAGCTGATGGTGATTGTTTCGGATGTGCTGCTGCCGTATGCGCGGCATTTCCATCAGCGCTGGGGCAGGCGCGCATTGAAGCCGGTTGGTGATGCGCTGCTGTGTGCAGCCGGCGGCTATCTGCGGCAATTGGTTGGGCATGTGCGGCTTGCCGGGATGCCAGCGCGGCTTGGTTGAGCGCAGATTGGGGTTCATCTGTAGGAGCGGCGTAAGCCGCGAAGCTGACGGAATTGAAACCATCCGCATCTTTGCCAACTGATGATGTATCGGCTTCGCGGCTGACGCCGCTCCTACAAAGGCCAGGAAGCCATGTAGCAACTTGCGGCTTGCTTGACGCGCTTTCGCCTACCCTCACCCCACAACCCCTCTCCCGGAGGGAGAGGGGCTTCAGGGCTTAACGACAAAGGCCCGCCAATGGCGGGCCTTTGCGTTTGCTGCGTGCTGCGAAGAAACCGCTGGCGCGATTACTTGGCGGCAGCTTCCTCGGCCTTCGGGATCGAGGCTTCGGTGGTGATGCGGATCTTGACGTCGTCGCTGACGGCCGGGGCGTAGGCGCCCACGCCGAAATCGCTGCGCTTGATGGTGGTGGTGGCATCGAAGCCGACCGACGGCACCTTGGCCATCGGGTGCTCACCGGCACCGTTGACGGTCACGTCCAGCACCACCGGCTTGGTGATGCCCTTGACGGTCAGGTCGCCGGTCACGGTCAGCTTGTTGGTGCCGGCTGCTTCCACCTTGGTGCTCTTGAAGGTAGCGGTCGGGAACTTGGCGGCATCGAAGAAATCGGCGCTGCGCAGGTGCTCGTCGAACTTGGCGGTGAAGCTGTTCAAGCCGGACAGCGGCAGGGTCACTTCCACACTGGACTTGCCCACGTCAGCGGCGTCGTACACCAGGGTGCCATCCGCGTTGCCGAAGTGCGCGCTCGGGTTGGAGAAGCCCATGTGGCTCCACTGCACCAGCACGTCGGTGTGGGTCGGGTCGAGCTTGTAGGTACCGGCGGCGATCTGGATCGCAGCGGCTTCCGGGGCAGCCGGGGCAGCCGGGGCAGCAGCAGCGGCATCGGCCGGCGCAGCGGCGGTTTCGGCCGGGGCGGCAGCCGGGGCAGCGGTGTCAGCCGGCTTGGAGCAGGCGGTGATGGCGGCGGCCAGGGCCAGCGGGAGCAGCAACTTGGTCATAGCGGACATGGATCTCTCCTTGGAGGTGATAGACGGGATAATTCTGGACAAGCAAGGCGTCAGCCAACGTGACGGACGCCGCGTGGAACACTTCAACAATCAGGCAATACGCGCGGCTTCGTCGAACGAGAGCCGCGGCAGGCGCGGGAAGATGCCGGACGGGTCGCCATAGCCCAGATTGACGAGGAAATTGGACTTGATGGCGGTGCCGGCAAAAAACGCTTCATCCACCTTGGCCGGGTCGAAGCCCGACATCGGGCCTGCATCCAATCCCAGCGCGCGTGCGGCGAGGATCAGATAGGCACCCTGCAGGCTGCCGTTGCGGAACGCAGCCTCGTGGCGGCCTTCGCGCGGGCCGTCAAACCAGGCCTTGGCATCGGTGTGGGGGAACAGGTAAGGCAGCTTCTCGTGGAAATCCAGGTCAAAACCAATGATCGCCGTGACCGGGGCAGCCAGGGTCTTGGCCAGGTTGCCCTCGGACAGGGCCGGTGCCAGCTTCTGCTTGGCTTCGGCCGATTTGACGAATACGAAGCGCGCCGGGCTGGCGTTGGCGGAGGTGGGTGCCCACTTCAGCAGGTCATACAGGGCGCGCAGCTGGCTGTCCTCGACCGGACGGTCCTGGAACGTGTTCTGGGTGCGGGCGGTGCGGAACAGCTGGTCAAGCGCGGCATCGTTGAAGATGTCGGACATGGAAACTCCGTGATGAATTGGCTACGGTCGTGACATTGCACCGGTCAGCCCGGGACAATGACACGCCGATCAGAGTTCGCAGTGTAGAGCCCTGTGGCAGTTGCAACACCCAGCCTTTTTGAAACGAATTAATGCCATACGCGAAACGATCGACGCTCCCATGGACGATCACCGACGGCCGCGCCGGCAACGTGCGCCAGGCGGTGGCGCTGGCGTCTGCGCTGGGCCTTGGCGGCCAGCAACGCCTGCAGCTGCAGCCACAGGCGCCCTGGCGCTGGCTGTCGCCGCGGTTGCTACCGGGCGCAGCACGGGGCTTTGGCCCGCAGTTCGCGCAGCTGGCCGGCAACACACCGGCGCTGGCGATTGGGTGCGGCCGCCAGGCTGCGGGTGCACTGCGGGTGCTGCGCCAGCGTGGCAGCCGCACCGTGCAGATCCTCGACCCGCGTATTCCGCCGCGCCACTGGGACCTGCTGGTGGTACCCGAGCACGACCGCCTGCGCGCGGACAACGTGCTCACCCTGCTGGGCAGCCTCAACCCGGTCAGCGATGACTGGCTGGCCTGGGGCCGGGCGGCGTTCTCCAGCTTCGAGCAACTGCCGGGGCCGCGCACCGCCTTGCTGGTGGGCGGCCCCACCGATCATGCACCGTGGCAGGACGACGACATCCAGCCGGTGTTCCAGCAACTGGCTGCCCGCATCCGCGCCGAGGGCGGCAGCGTGCTGGCCACCACCTCGCGGCGTACCCCGCGCGCGGCGACGGCCGCCCTGCTGCGTGCCTTCGACGATGTGCCCGGCGTGATCTGGGCCGATGGCGGCGATGGCTCCAACCCCTACGCCGGACTGCTGGGCTGGGCAGACCGCATTGTCTGCACGCCGGACTCGGTCAACCTGCTGTCGGAAGCCTGCGCCACCCGGGTACCGGTGGGCGTGCTGCTGGGTACGCGCGCGCAGGAACGGATGGCGCGCTTCCAGCAGGCCTTGCGCGAGCGCGGCCGCCTGCGGGATGGGCTGGCTGCATTTGATGCCGATCTTGGTGTGACGGTTGAGCCCTTGCGCGAGACCACCCGGATTGCGGCTGAGGTGAAGCTGCGCTTGGGGTTGTGAGGGGCGCTGGCTCTGGCTCTGGTTCTGGCTGTGGCCTTCGCTCCTGGCTCGTCATTCCCGCGTCGGCGGGGTTTTCAACCGACGAATGTCGGGTCATCGCTCCTGGCTCTTGGCTCTACGGCTTTGGCTCCATGACTTTGGCTCTATCACTTTGGCTTTGGCTTTGATTCTTCCGCACTAAAGAGAGACCAAAACACAGCAAATGCAGGAGCAAGAGCAGGAGCGATTCCCGCCTTCGCGGGAATGACGAGCTGAAAGCAAGCCCAAGCCAAGCGCAACAGCAACAGCAACAACAACGGCTCCGGCTCCGGCCCCGACTACAGCTACGCCTATCGCTACCACAGCCTCCACCATCCCCTACCCGCCAATCGCCTAGAATGACCGCTGTTTTCTGATTGGAGCAGGCCCCATGCCTTCCTTTGACGTCGTATCCGAAGTTGACAAGCACGAGCTGACCAACGCCATCGACCAGGCCAACCGCGAGCTGTCCACCCGCTTCGATTTCAAGGGTGTGGCGGCAAGTTTCGAGCAGGATGGCGAGAAGCTGATCAAGCTCACCGCGCCTACCGATTTCCAGCTCAAGCAGATGTCCGACATCCTCAAGCAGCGCCTGGCCGCGCGCAACATCGACTTCCGCTGCATGGAATTCGGCGATATCGAGACCAACCTGGGTGGCGCGCGCCAGCAGGTAACGGTCAAGCAGGGCATCGAGCAGAAGCTGGCCAAGCAGATCGCCGCCAAGATCAAGGAATCCAAGATCAAGGTCGACACCCAGATCAACGGTGACAAGCTGCGCGTCAACGGCAAGAAGCGCGACGACCTGCAGGAAGTGATGGCGCTGCTGAAAAAGAGCGACTTCGAACAGCCACTGCAGTTCGACAACTTCCGCGACTGATGTAAACCCCTTGCAGCAGGCTCAACCGGCCTGCTGCAACTTGCGGTACAGCGTGGTGCGCGAAATACCCAGCTGACGTGCCGCCGCACTGAGATTGCCGGCATGCGCCGCCACCGCGTCACGCACTGCGTGCGCACTCTGCACACGCAGCGGGCTCGCCGCCGCCAACCCACGCGTGCTGACGCGCGCGCGCACCGGCCCGCGCAGATACTGCACCTGCACGGCACTGTCCGCACCCAGCGGTACCCGGTGCACCGGCCCGGCCTGTAACAGGCGGCGGCGCTGGTGCACGTTGGCCTCGGCGAATACGCCATCCAACGTCTGCAGCGACAACGGCCCGTTACGCGGCAGGCCGAGGATGCGCCGCGCCACACTGTTGGCGGCCCGCAAGCGACCGTCCTCGCCCACCGCCAACAAGCCTTGCAGCGGCGTGCCCAACCAGCGCGCGTCGTGCTGCAGTGCCAGCAGGTGGCAGTCGCGTTGTTGCTGGATCAACTGGTTCTCGATCGACAGTGCGGCCTGGCGGAAGTGGCAGCGCAGCAGTTCACTGTCGCGCTCGCCGATGCCGGTGATGTCCAGCGCTCCGAGCACTTCACCATCGACGCCGTGCAACAGCACGCTCAGGCAATAGACGCCGGAGAACTCATCAAGATAGTGCTCGTTGCCGCGCACCAGCGCCGGCGCGTCCTCGGCCAGCGCGCAGGACGGCGCGGTGGTACCAATCTCGATCTCGCGCACGCGGCGCCCGACCTGGATAGGCCGCAGTATCGCCTCGTCGCCCAGGCCATGTTCGTGCTGGGCGATGATCAGGCCATCACGATTGATGCAGAACAGGGTCCAACGACGGCCACCGAACGCGGCCCACAGATCATCCATGTCCTGGCGCACGCAGCGCGCCAGCAGGCGATCGGCCGGATCATCCAGACGCGTCTGCCGCTTTGCCAACGCTGAGTACTGCGGTGCCTGCTGCGGACGCACGCCTGCTTGCCGTGAGCGCTCCCAGGAGCGCAGCAGTGCGGGTGACAGCAGTTGCGCGGGAAGGCTGCCGCCTTCGGCAAAGCGCTGTCGCGCCGCTGCAAGACGTTGCTGCTGTTGCACGAGTGTGTCGGCCATGGGCGTCCTCCAGACAACTGCGCCCAGCCTACACCTCGCTCGCTGACTGAATCGCCATCGCGGACCGGTTTGGCCCGCGATGGTTTGTTCCATCAACCGATCTTGAGGATAGGCTTCAAGGTGATGCCCTTGGTGCTGTCCTCGGCCGCCTGGTTGATCTGCTCCAACGGGTAGAACCTGACCAGCTTGTCGAACGGGAAGCGGCCCTGCTGGTACAGCTGTACCAGCTGCGGAATGAACACCTTGGGCACACTGTCGCCTTCGACGATGCCGCGGATGCTGCGTCCGCCCAGCAGCAGGTTGTTGACGTCGAACTCGGCCTTGGTGCCCAGCTTGGGCGCGCCCACCACGCCGATCACACCAAGCCCACCCAACGCCTCGATGCCCTGGGCCAACACCTCCGGGCGACCGGTGGATTCAAGCGCGAAGTCAGCACCACCATCGGTGATGGCACGCACCGCCTCGATCACATCCACTTCGCGACTGTTGATCGTATGGGTGGCACCCAGCTCCTTGGCCAGCTCCAGCCGCGATGGCACCACGTCGATGGCGATGATGGTGGTGGCACCAGCCACGCGTGCGGCCATCACCGCGCTCAGGCCGACCGCACCCGCGCCATAGGACGCAAAGCTGCTGCCCGCGCCAACCTTGAGCGAGTTGATCACCGCACCGGCACCGGTCTGGATACCGCAGCCCAATGGGCCGAGCAGCTCCAATGGCGCGTCGACTGGCACCTTGATCGCATTGTTCTCGCGGCTCAGCGCGTAGGTCGCAAACGAGGACTGGGCGAAGAAGTGGTCATGCAATGGCTGGCCGTGCGGGTCCTGGATGGCGGTGCTGCCATCCAGTTCACCACCGCCGAAGTTCAGGCCGAAGAAGTCCTTGCAGTACGCACCATGGCCACCGCTGCACGGATTGCAGTGCCCGCAGGCACCGTAGGTGAGCACCACATGGTCGCCCACCTTCAGATCCTTGACGCCCGGCCCCAGCGCTTCGACCACACCCGCCCCTTCATGGCCGAGCACCGCCGGCAACGGCACCGGGTAGTACTGATCGCGCACGATCAGATCGGTGTGGCACAGACCGGTAGCAACGACACGCACCAGTACCTCGTCATCCTTGGGACCACGGATGCGCGCCTTCTCGATGGTGAACGGCTTTTCCTTCTCGCGCGCCACCGCCACGGTGATGTCACGCAGTTCTGCAGATGCACTCATGGGTTTCTCCTGTTCAAAGTGGATAGGCAGGGGCTTCGCCCTTGATGGTCAACCATTGCCATTGGGTGAACTCTTCGATGTTGGCCGGGCCGCCGATGCTGCTGCCATTGCCCGAGGCACCGACACCGCCAAACGGGTTGATGACCTCGTCATTCACGGTCTGGTCGTTGATATGCAGGATGCCGGTGTGCAGCTGCTCACCCAGCTTCAGGGCGCGACCGACGTTGCTGGAGACGATCGCCATCGACAGGCCGTACTCGGTATCGTTGGCCAACGCTGCGGCGTCTTCATCGCTGTCGAACGGCACCACCACCGCCACCGGTGCGAAGATCTCGGCACGGAAAGCCGGATTGGTCTTGTCCACGCCACTGAGCACGGTCGGCTCGAAGAACAGGTCCTGATAGGTGCCGCCGGTCTCCAGGGTTGCGCCGGCCGCTGCCGCCTCGGCAACCACGCGCGCGGCATGGTCGCGCTGCTGCGCGTTGATCAAGGGGCCGAGCGCGACATCGGCAACGGCAGGATCACCAACGGTCAGTGATTGCGCCTTGGCGACGAGCTTCTCCAGGAACTGCGCATAGATGCCACGCTGTACCAACACGCGGCCAGTGGCCATGCAGATCTGCCCCTGGTGCAGGTAGACGCCCCAGGCGGTATTGGCGATGGCCAGGTCGATATCGGCATCGTCGAGCACGATCAACGCGTTCTTGCCGCCGAGCTCCAGCGACACTTTCTTCAAATGCCGGCCTGCCGCTTCGCCAACCTTGCGACCGGCAGCGGTGGAGCCGGTGAACTGGATCATGGCGATATTGGGATCGCTGGTCAGCGCCGCACCCGCCGCACCGTCACCCGGCAGCACGTGCAGCACACCGGCCGGCAGCCCGGCCAGTTCAAACAGCCGCGCGATCACGAAGCCACCGCAGACCGCCGTGCGCGGGTCGGGCTTGAGCACCACCGCATTGCCCAGCGCCAGCGCCGGTGCCACCGCGCGCATCGCCAGGTACAAGGGGAAGTTGAACGGGGAGATCACCCCGACCACACCCAGCGGCCGACGTCGCGCCAGATTCAAGCGCCCCGATGCCGACGGCAGGATCTCACCCACACTGCGGGAGGGCAGCGCCGCGGCCTCCTGCAGGGCCCTGGTGCTGACCTTGTTCTCGAAGCCGGCCTTGAGCTTGGTTGAACCAGACTCTCGCACCACCCAGTCGATGATCTCGGCGGCATGTTCATCAGCAAGCTGCGCGGCACGGCGCAGCACCTGCGCACGGGTTTCATGGGGGGCATTGGCCCAGTCACGCTGCGCCTTGGCGGCGGCTGCGGCCGAACGCGCGATCTGCGCAGGGTCGGCCATCGCGATACTGCCAAGCACCTTGCCGGTAGCCGGCTCGATCACCTCATGCAGGCTGCCACCGGGCTGCCATTGACCATCAAACTGCTTTCCCGCCCATAGCGCGGGGGGAAGAAACGCCTGTTCTGCCATTGCCTGTACTCCTAGCGTGGTCCATGCCGACATTGAATACCCGCGTCCCGCGCCTGCCTATTAGCCTTCGGCAAGGTCGTTGCAAGCTGCTGAAAGCATGGGGATTTCAACAATGCACGCTGTCCAGTTTGTGGACAGTGAATGCCAGCCCGATGACAACCCGACGGCAGCCAACGCCGATGCCCACTACAATCGCCTGCCCTGCCAGCCCGAGCGCCAGCCATGAACGAAGAAGCCGCCATCGATCCCATCGCCGTCACCCGCAACTGGCTGGAAAAAGCGGTGATCGGATTGAACCTGTGCCCGTTCGCCAAGGCGGTCTACGTCAAGCAGCAGGTACGCTTCGTGCTCAGCGATGCGACCACGCCGGAGGCGCTGCTGGAACAGCTGGCCGAGGAGCTGGTGTTGCTGCGTGACACTCCGGTAGAGGAGATCGACACCACGCTGATCATCCACCCGGAGGTGCTGGAAGATTTCCTGGACTACAACGATTTCCTGGAAAACGCCGATGCGGCGGTAGAAGCGTTGGATCTGCAGGGCATCCTGCAGGTCGCCAGTTTCCATCCGCAGTACCAGTTCGCGGGTGCGGCGCCGGATGATGTCAGCAACTACACCAACCGCTCGCCCTACCCGACCCTGCACCTGCTGCGCGAAGACAGCGTGGAACGCGCGGTGGCCGCGTTCCCGGACCCGGACGTGATCGTCGAGCGCAACATCGCCACGCTGGACAAGCTGGGCGTGGAAGGCTGGCATCGTGTCCTGGGCGGCGGTGAAGGCAACGCCTGAGAGATGCACCTGTAGTGCCGAGCCATGCTCGGCAAGGGGCTTTACCGGTAATGCCAATGCCGAGCATGGCTC
>NZ_JBXFWF010000060.1:0-29226 GCF_056854515.1 Stenotrophomonas sp. STEN063 | reverse complement strand
CTCCCTCCCCACACACCCACCGCCTCCGCGCGGTCGCCCCCTGCCGTCGGTTGGGCGCTCCTCCCCCTTCCCCCGCCGCCCCTCCGCCCCCCCCCCACTACAGGGGCAGATGCCCAAAAAAAGCCCCGCACTTGGCGGGGCTTTCCATCAGTTCAGTTGACCGTGGCAGTGCTTGTACTTCTTGCCACTTCCGCACGGACACGGGTCGTTGCGGCCGACCTTGAGCGCGTTGGCCTCGTCGATCACTTCCGCTGCTTCCTCGTCGGCGCTGTAGCCGCCGTTGTCCTGGTGCTGGAACTGCGACATCTGCAGGCGTGCTTCGGCCTGCTGGCGCTCCAACTGCTCCATTGCCGCTACTTCTTCCTCGCTGCGCACGCGCACGCGCGACAACATGGTGATCACTTCGCGCTTGACGTCCTCCAGCATCTGCGAGAACAGCTCGAAGGCCTCCTTCTTGTACTCCTGCTTGGGCTGCTTCTGCGCGTAACCACGCAGGTAGATGCCCTGGCGCAGGTAATCCATGCGGGCCAGATGCTCCTTCCAGCTCTGGTCGAGCACGGTCAGCATCACGTGCTTTTCCAGTGCACGCATGGTCTCGGCGCCAACCGCCGCTTCCTTCTGCGCGAAGTGCTCGTCCACGCGGTCGATGACCTTCTGCACGATCGCCTCGGCATCCAGTTCTTCGTGCGCCTTGACCAGGCCAACCACGTCCATCTCCACGCCGAACTCGCCTTCCAGCGTGGCCTGCAGGCCCTGCAGGTCCCACTGCTCGTCCACCGAGTTCGGCGGCACGAAACGGGAGACCAGGTCATAGATCACGTCGCCGCGGATGCCGTCGATGTTTTCCTTGACCGACTCGGCGTCCAGCAGCTCATCGCGCTGGCCGTAGATCACCTTGCGCTGGTCGTTGTTGACGTCGTCGAAGTCGAGCAGGTTCTTGCGGATGTCGAAGTTGTGCGCTTCAACCTTGCGCTGTGCCTTCTCGATCTGGCGGCTGACCATGCGGTCTTCGATGACGTCGTCTTCCTTCATGCCCATCATGCGCATCGCCTTCTGCACCCAGTCAGAGGCGAAGATGCGCATCAGGTTGTCTTCCAGCGACAGGTAGAAACGGGACGAACCCGGGTCACCCTGACGACCGGAACGGCCGCGCAGCTGGTTATCGATACGGCGCGATTCGTGACGCTCGGTGCCGACGATGTGCAGGCCGCCAGCCGCCTTGACTGCTTCGTGACGCTCCTGCCACGCCGCCTTCAGTGCGGCCTTCTGCTCGTCGCTGATGTCTTCACCCAGCTCGTGCAGTTCGGTTTCCAGCGAGCCGCCGAGCACGATGTCGGTACCACGGCCGGCCATGTTGGTGGCGATGGTGACCGAACCCGGACGACCGGCGTTGGCGACGATGGTCGCTTCGCGGTCATGCTGCTTGGCGTTGAGCACTTCGTGCTTCACGCCAGCCTTGCGCAGGTGCTCGGACAGCATTTCCGAGGTTTCGATCGAGGTGGTACCCACCAGCACCGGCTGGCCGCGCTTGGCGCATTCTTCAATGTCGGCCAGCACCGCGTTGAACTTGCCCTTGCGGTTGAGGAACACCTGGTCCGGGTAGTCCTTGCGCACGGTCGGCTTGTTGGTCGGGATGACCAGCACTTCCAGGCCGTAGATGCTCTGGAATTCGAACGCTTCGGTATCGGCCGTACCGGTCATGCCGGACAGCTTCTTGTACATGCGGAACAGGTTCTGGAAGGTGATGCTGGCCAGCGTCTGGTTCTCACGCTGTACCGGCACGCCTTCCTTCGCCTCCACCGCCTGGTGCAGGCCGTCGGACCAGCGACGGCCGGCCAGGGTACGGCCGGTGAATTCGTCGACGATGACGACTTCGCCATCACGCACGATGTAGTCCACGTCACGCTGGTAGATGGCGTGCGCGCGCAGGGCGGCGTTGAGGTGGTGGACGACGGTCAGGTTCTGCGCGGCGTACAGGCCGTTGTCGTTGTCCGCACCGATGATGCCGGCTTCGCGCAGCAGCTCTTCGGCGTGTTCCATCCCGGCTTCGGACAGGAAGACCTGCTTGCCCTTCTCGTCGACCCAGTAATCGCCCTCGCCTTCCTCGGTTTCCTGCTTGACCAGGCCCGGCACCACGCGGTTGACGCGGATGTACAGTTCGGGGGAATCGTCGGCCGGACCGGAGATGATCAGCGGGGTACGCGCCTCATCGATCAGGATGGAGTCGACTTCGTCGACGATGGCGTAATGCAGGCCGCGCTGGTAACGGTCGGCGCGGGTCAGCGCCATGTTGTCGCGCAGGTAGTCGAAGCCGAATTCGTTGTTGGTGCCGTAGGTGATGTCGCTGCCGTAGGCCTCGCGCTTGTCGCTGTGCGGCATGCCCGGGTAGACCACGCCGACGCTCATGCCCAGCCAGTTGTACAGCTTGCCCATCTGCGCCGAGTCGCGGCGGGCCAGGTAGTCATTGACCGTGACCACGTGCACGCCCTTGCCTTCCAGCGCGTTGAGGTAGACCGGCAGCGTTGCCACCAGGGTCTTGCCTTCACCGGTACGCATTTCGGCGATCTTGCCCAGGTGCAGGACCATGCCGCCGATCAGCTGCACGTCGTAGTGGCGCATGCCCAGCACACGCTTGGAGGCTTCGCGGCAGACCGCAAACGCTTCCGGCAGCACCTTGTCCAGGGCTTCGCCAGCGGCGATGCGCTCACGGAACTCGGGGGTCTTGGCCTTCAGCTGGTCATCGGAGAGCTTCTGGATCTCCGGCTCCAAGGCATTGATCTTGGCGACGATACGGTTGAGCTGGCGAAGCTGGCGCTCGTTACGGCTGCCAAAAACGCGGGTAAGCAGGCTGTTGATCATTGAAGGAACCGGTTTGAATGAAATGCCGTGCGACCTGGCTCACCCCCTGGGTTCACCGGTCACAAACGAAACAGGGCGCAATGCGCCCTGTCGATGGCAACGCCTATTGTAGCTTGGGGCGAACGCTTGGGATTCAAGCTCCCCAAAACAAGTCAGCCGAAGCTGACTTGCCACCCATCAGCCACGGCTGAGCCGGCCGACCGGCGTATTGCCGCCCTCGCCGAGGAATTTGCGCGGATTCATCACCACGCCGTTCTGCCAGACCTCGAAATGCACGTGGGCGCCGGTCGAGCGACCGGTGGAGCCGGCCTTGGCCACTTCCTGACCGGCCCGCACCAGACCGCCTTCGCGCACGGTCAGGCGCGAATTGTGCGCATACAGGGTCTTGTAGCCGTTGCCGTGGTCGATCTCGACCACATTGCCGTACCCACCCTTCACGCCGGAGAAGCTGACCACACCGTCGGCCACGGCCAGCACCGGGTCGCCAACGCGGGCGTGGAAGTCCATGCCCTTGTGGTTGCCAACACCGCGGCCGAACGGGTCGGCACGGCCACCGAAGCTGGAGGTGACGTAGGTGTTGCGGATCGGCATGCGCGAAGGCACGGCGTTCTGTTCGAGCTGGTGGTCGAACAGCAGCGATTCCATCACCGACAACTGCTTGCCTGAAGCAGCGAACCGCTGCTCCAGCACCTGTAAGTCGGTGTTTACCGCGCTGACCGGGATGTCCTGGGTCGGGCCGGGTTCGCCTTCACCCATACCCGGGGTTTCCTGGAAGTCGAACTCGCCGTCTTCCAGCTTGCCCATCTGGGTCAGGCGCTCACCCAGGGCGTTGAGCCGGGTGGCCTGCGCCTGCAGCTCGCCGAGGCGGGCGGCCAGTGCGTTGACCTGGGTCTGCGCATCGGCGCGAACCTTGGCCAGCTCCTGCTGCTGATGGTCAACCTTGGACTGCAGCGCCGCATCGCCGGCCATGCCGATGGCGAAGCTCAGGGCCACGCCCATCAGGCAACCAAGGCCAAGTACGCTACCCAACAGGGCTTGAGGACGATCCTCAAAGAACATCTGAACACGTGAAAACGGCGTCTTGGCCTTTTGTTCACGCGTTTTGATTACGATCTTTTTAAATGTCATTGAAAAATTCTTATGTCAGAGCCGAAATCCAGTGTTCGTTCCCGTTCCGCGCCCAAACAGGCGCTGGAAGCGGCGATGGCGGACAAAGCAGGAAATCCGCTGCGCCGGGCCCTGTGGCTCGATGCGATGGACCGGCAATTGCGCCCCCATTTGCCGCCGGCGCTGGCTAACCGTTGCCGGTTGGCCAATGTGGACGGCGAACACCTCGTTTTTCTCGTCGAATCGCCGGTGTGGCATGCCAAAGTAAGGCTTGCCGAAGACCAGCTGCTCGACGCGGCCCGATCCATCGGGCTGAAGGCCACCCGGGTGACCGTCAAGACTGCGACTGCGTCCGCGCACTCCCCAGTGCGTAACGATCAACGCAGCACAGCAGTAAGCGAAGCCACGCACAAAGGACTGCGTGACGCCTTGGCTGCCCTGCAGGATGTCGAATCAACAAAATCCTGAAGGGCCACCGGGTACCTGATCGGCCCCGGCCTCCACCCGACCGTTCAAAGGACCGGATTGGAGCCAGCAGGAATCCTAGCCGCGGAATGCAGCGAAGGAGTTAGTCTTTTGTTAATTAATAGTTAAATTCAGACTGAAACCCGGATCGGGTTCACACAATGATGACAATTAGGACTAGTCGTAACCTGTGAAGGCCACGTCTCCCAGGTCCTAACCGCTATTTAACTTAGGCGTAGGCCGGGATGCCGTACAGCACCGGCTCGGCGGCGGCCGGCGAGTCGTAGCTGGCCCATTCCCAGGCTGTCTGGTCGGCCAGAAGGGCACGCACCAGCTTATTGTTGAGCGCATGCCCGGACTTGAAGCCCTCGTAGGCGCCCAGCACCTGCCCACCGGCCAGATACAGGTCGCCGATGGCGTCCAGGATCTTGTGGCGGACGAATTCGTCGGTGTAACGCAGGCCGTCATCGTTCAGCACGCGGAACTCGTCCAGCACGATGGCGTTGTCCATCGAGCCGCCCAGGCCCAGGTTGCGCTCACGCATGTACTCAAGGTCACGCATGAAGCCGAAGGTACGGGCGCGCGAGATTTCCTTGATGTAGGCGGCCGAGGAGAACTCGATCTCCACCCGCGACTGCTTGGCCGGGATCATCGGGTGATCAAACTGGATGGTGAAACCCAGCTTGTAGCCTTCGTACGGTTCGAAACGGGCGATCTTGTCGCCGTCACGTACTTCCACCGTCTTGAGGATGCGCAGGAAACGCTTGGCCGCGCCCTGCTCGACGATGCCCGCCGACTGCAGCAGGAACACGAACGGGCCAGAGGAGCCGTCCATGATCGGCAGCTCGGCCGAGGACAGCTCGACGATGACGTTGTCCACGCCGAGGCCGGCCAGGGCCGACATCAGGTGCTCAACGGTCTGGATCTTCGCGCCTTCACAGGTCAGGCCGGTGCACAGGGTGACCTCGGTGACCAGATCGGCACGCGCCGGGACTTCCACCACCGGATCCAGGTCCACCCGCCGGAACACGATGCCATGGTCAACCGGTGCCGGGCGCAGGGTCATGTAGACCTTGTCACCGCTGTGCAGGCCGACGCCGGTGGCGCGGATCGTATTCTTGAGAGTGCGTTGCTGGATCATGTGTATGTAAGGCCGGAGGGGCCGCGCAGGCGCAGCCAGGGGGACAAACAAGAATAACACGCGTTAACACGCGCCCTTTACAGCGTCAGATTCGGCCGTCAGCTGCCGTCCAGTACCGAAAATATCGCCGGGCCGGCCTTGGCCCGGCGATAAAGGACATGGTCTTTCCATCGGGGTGGACAGCCCCGACGTATCAGCTCTGCATCCAGGAGCCGGCCAGTCCGACCCGCCGCGCCGTTGCCGGCGCAAGCCATGGTCGGGCCTGGATGGCCCCCGCTACCGCATCAGTCAGCCTGGCGCCGCAGGAACGCCGGGATGTCCAGGTAGTCATTCGGCAGCTCTGCGGCAGCCGGCGACGCCGACGGGGTCGAAGCAGACACGGTGTCCGAGCTCGGACGACGCAGGCCCATGCCCATGGTGTGACCCACGGCCTTGGCCACGGCGTCGGCCGGGCTTTCGTACTCGTCGAACTCGGCCTGGCCGGTGGTGGCGTTGCGCACCAGCTTGATCGGGCCGCGCTCGCCCGGACGCTGTGCGTTCTTGGCAACGGCACGGTTCAGGCCGGTGGCAACCACGGTCACCTTGATCTCGTCACCCAGGTCCGGATCGATCACGGTGCCGATCACCACGGTGGCGTCTTCCGAAGCGAAGGCATGCACGGTGCGGCCGATTTCATCGAATTCGCTCATGGTGATGTCGGTGCCGGCGCTGATGTTGACCAGCACGCCATTGGCGCCGGCCAGGTTCACGTCGTCCAGCAGCGGGTTCTGGATCGCGGCTTCGGCAGCTGCCTGGGCGCGGTCATCACCACGTGCGGTGCCGGTGCCCATCATCGCCAGGCCCATTTCCGACATCACGGTGCGCACGTCGGCGAAGTCGACGTTGATCAGGCCCGGACGCACGATCAGATCGGCGATGCCCTGCACGGCGCCCTGCAGCACGTCATTGGCAGCGCGGAAGGCCTGCACCATGGTGGCGTTGCGGCCGAGTACGGTGATCAGCTTTTCGTTCGGGATGGTGATCAGCGAATCGACGTGCTGGCTCAGCTCCTCGATGCCCTTCAGCGCCACCTGCATGCGGCGACGGCCTTCGAACGGGAACGGCTTGGTGACCACGGCCACGGTCAGGATGCCCATTTCCTTGGCCAGCTGTGCCACCACCGGTGCAGCACCGGTACCGGTGCCGCCGCCCATGCCGGCGGTGATGAACACCATGTCCGCACCCTGCAGGGCGTCCATGATGCGCTCACGGTCTTCCAGTGCGGCCTGGCGGCCGACTTCCGGGTTTGCACCTGCGCCCAGACCCTTGGTTACGTTGGTGCCCAGCTGCAGCTGCAGCTTGGCGCCACAATTCTTGATGGCCTGCGAGTCGGTGTTGGCAGTGATGAATTCCACGCCATCCACGCTGCTGTTGACCATGTGCGCCACGGCGTTGCCGCCGCCGCCGCCCACGCCAACGACCTTGATCACCGCGTTCGGTGCCATCTTTTCAATCAGTTCGAAATGCGCCATGTCCATGTCCTCTCTATTGCCGTGATTGGTTCGGGCATCCGGGAAGAATCCTTCTCCTTCTGCGCCCGCCCGCACCGGCGAGTTGTTTTAGGTGTACCGCTTCGGGTTGCCCCTGCACGGTGGTTGTTGCTTGCTTCAATGACTGCGTTACTGCACTTCGTCTTGCCTTACTGCTTGCCCTTCTGACTGCCTCACTGCCCTACCACCGGTACCGCGCTCAGAACTCGCCGCGGAACCAATTCTTCAATTTGTTGAACATGCTGCCGGCGCGCCCGGTGGGCAGCGACGGACGCCGTGGGTGTTCGATCTGGCTGCCCATCAGCAGCAGGCCCACGCCGGTGGCATGCACCGGGTTGCCGACTACTTCGCCAAGGCCGGTGACGTGCTGCGGAATACCTACACGCACCGGCATCTGCAGCATTTCCTCGGCCAGCTCGACCACGCCTTCCATCTTCGAGGCGCCGCCGCTGAGCACCAGGCCCGCACGCACCATCTCCTCGAAGCCGGAACGGCGCAGCTCGGCCTGCACCATCTCGAAGATTTCCTCGTAACGGCCCTGCACTGCCTGTGCCAGCGAATGGCGCGGCATGCGACGCGGCGGGCGATCGCCGACGGATGGCACCTGGATGCTTTCCTCGGCGGTTGCCATCTGCGCCAGCGCGCAGGCGTAGCGCACCTTGATCTGCTCCGCTTCCGGGGTCGGCGTGCGCAGCATGTGGGCGATGTCGTTGGTGACGTGGTCACCGGCAATCGGCAGCGATGCGGTATGGCAGATCGCGCCCTGCACGAACACCGCGATGTCGGTGGTGCCGGCGCCGATGTCGACCATCACCACGCCCAGCTCGCGCTCGTCGGCGGTCAGCACCGCAACGCTGGAAGCCAGCGAGGACAGCACCAGATCGTCCACCTGCAGGCCGCAGCGCTGAACGCACTTGCTGACGTTTGCGGCGGCAGACTGTGCGCACACCACCAGGTGGGCATGCACTTCCAGGCGCACGCCGGTCATGCCGACCGGATTGCGGATGCCCTCCTGCGAATCGTCCAGCACGTACTCGCGCGGGATCGCATGCAGGATCTTCTGGTCGGCCGGGATGGCCACGGCCTTGGCCGCTTCCAGCACGCGATCCAGATCACCCCAGCTCACTTCACCTTCGCGGATCGGGGTGATGCCCTGCGAATTGCGGCACTGCACGTGGTTGCCGGAGATCGAGGCGTACACCGAACGGATCTCGCAGCCGGCCATCAGCTCGGCTTCCTCGATGGCGCGCTGGATCGACTGCACGGTGGATTCAATATCCACCACCACGCCGCGCTTGAGGCCGCGCGATTCGTGCGAGCCGATGCCGATGACCTCGATCGGGCTGCCCGGCGAGTACTCGCCGACCAACGCCACCACCTTGGAGGTGCCGATATCCAGGCCAACGATCAGTGATTTGTCACCCTTGCGGTTCATGTCCTGTCCTGCGTCTGCTTTGTTGCCGGCGGCGGGGTTCCCCAGCTCAGCGTGAATCCATTGGTATAGCGAAGATCGGCGCGCACGATCGGCACCTGGGTGCGGGTCAACTGCGGCAGCACGCGCACGAAACGGCTCAGGCGCGAGCGCGCATCGTTGCGTCCGATGATCACCTCGGTGCCGTTGTCCAGCCCCAGTGACCAGCTGCCGCGCGCGTCCATCGCGACTTTGCGTACGTCCACACCGGCCGGTGCGAACAGTGCGCGCGAATCGTTGTACAGCTCCACCACTTCGGTGGTCATGCCATCGGGGCCATCGAGTTCGGGCAGCGGCGCGTTCTCCAGGCCGTGCGGCACCGCGAACAGGCGCCCCTGTTCGGACAGCAGGCGATCCTTGCCCCAGCGTGCAAACGGGCGGTGCTCGACGATGCTCACTTCCAGCACATCCGGCCACTTCTTGCGGACCTGCGCGCTTTCCACCCAAGGCAGCTTCTCAACCGCCGCCTGTGCGTCCTGCAACTTCACCGCGAAGAAGCCCGAGCGTGCATATGGAAGCAGGGTTTTCTGCAGGTCTTCCGCCGGCACCCGCTTGAACTCACCGTGCACGCGCAGCTTGGCCAGCGGCCAGCGCTCGGCGCCGACCCAACCATTGACCACCGCGACCACCGGCAGCACCACCAGGGCGATGGCCAGCAACCAGGCGAGCATGCGCAGGATGGCATTCATCGTGCGCCCTCCCCTGCAGCGCGGCCGCAGGCCACCGTCGCAGCCCGCAGTGCGGTTGCGTGGGTACGGCTCGGCGGCAGCGCGACAGACATCATTCGCCCTTGGTCTCCTTGAAACCTTCGGTGATCACCTGCTGGGCAACGCCGCCGATATCGCCGGCACCCATCATCAGCAGCAGATCGCCGTCCTGCAGTACGTCTGGCAGCACCGAGCCCAGGTCGGCGGCATGACCGACCACCACCGGCTCGCTGCGGCCGCGGGCACGGATCGCGCGCGCCAACGACTTGGAATCGGCACCGGGAATCGGTGCTTCGCCGGCCGGATAGACCTCGCTCAGCACCAGCGCGTCCACTTCCGACAGCACCGCTGCAAAGGCATCGAACTGATCGCGGGTGCGGCTGTAACGGTGCGGCTGGAAAGCCACCACCAGGCGCTTGTCCGGCCAGCCGCCACGGGCAGCGGCAAACACTGCTTCCAGCTCACGCGGGTGATGACCGTAGTCGTCGATCACGCGCACCTTGGCACCCTTGTGGGTGGTGACTTCGCCCAGGTCGTTGAAGCGACGGCCAACGCCTTCGAACTTCTCCAGTGCCGAGGCGATATCTTCCGGTGCCACGCCCAACTGCCAGGCCACCGCAGCGGCGGCCAGTGCATTGAGCACGTTGTGCTTGCCCGGCAGTGCCAGGGTGACCGGCACGCTGGTGCCTTCCGGCAGGCGCAGGGTGAAGCGCATGCGCGGGCCATCCTGCACCACGTCCTCGGCGCGCACGTCGGCATTGCTGCTCAGGCCATAGCTCATCACGTGACGCGGGGTCTTGGCAGCCAAAGCAGCCACTTCCGGATCATCGATGCACAGCACCGCCAGACCGTAGAACGGCAGGCGCTGCAGGAACTCGGCGAACGCTGCCTGCACACGGGCGAAGTCGTTGCCGTAGTTCTCAAGATGGTCGGCGTCGATGTTGGTGATCACCGCGACCAGCGGGTTCAGGCGCAGGAAGCTGCCGTCGCTTTCATCGGCCTCGGCCACCAGCCACTGGCCACCGCCGAGCTTGGCGTTGGCACCGGCCGCCAGCAGCTGGCCACCGATCACGAAGGTCGGGTCCAGCTTGCCTTCGCTCAGGATGGCGGCGGTCAACGAGGTGGTGGTGGTCTTGCCGTGGGTACCGGCGACGGCGATGCCGCGACGGAACCGCATCAACTCCGCCAACATCGCCGCGCGCGGCATGATCGGAATGCGCTGGCTGCGCGCTTCCATCAGCTCGGGGTTGTCTTCGCGGATGGCGCTGGAAACCACGATGCAGTCGGTGCCCAGCACGTTGGCCGCGGAATGGCCGCGCATCACGCGCGCGCCCAGCCGCGCCAGTCGGCGTGTGGCTGCGTTGTCGGCATTGTCGGAACCGGAGACTTCATAGCCCAGGGTCAGCATCACTTCGGCGATGCCACTCATGCCGGTGCCGCCGATGCCGACGAAATGCACGCGTGGGAACGCGCGGACCAGGTCGGTGGTGTCGTTGAGGCGGCGGATCATGCCAGGCCTCCGCTGTGGCTGGCGCGGGTGCGCGGTGCCGTGTTCATGCTGCTTCCTCAAGAATGATGTCTGCGATGCGTTCGGCCGCATCGACCTTGGCCAACCCACGCGCGGCTTGCGCCATCTGCATGCGGTGGCCGGGATTGTTTGCCAGCGTGCGCAGCACGCCTTCCAGGTTGGTCGCCAGCGCGTCGTCCTGCTTGAGCAGTTCGGCGGCACCGCGCTCGACCAGATACTCGGCATTGCGGGTCTGGTGGTCATCGACCGCGGCCGCGAACGGCACCAGCACGCTGCCGATACCGACCGCACACAACTCGGCCAGGGTCGACGCGCCGGAACGGCACACCACCAGATCGGCCCAGCTGTAGGCAGCCGCCATGTCCTTGATGAACATGTCGACGCGGCCTTCCACGCCAGCCGCGCGGTAGGCCTGCAGCGCTTCTTCGTGCAGCTTCTCGCCGCACTGGTGCCAGACCTCGATAGCGACGCTGTCACCAAGCGCCGCCAAGGCCTTGGGCATGGCGTTGTTCAAAGCGCGAGCGCCCTGGCTACCGCCCAGCACCAGCACCCGCATCGGCCCACTGCGACCGGCCAAGCGCTGCTCGGGTGCCGGCAATGCAGCGATCTCGGCACGCACCGGATTGCCGACCACTTCTTCCTTGCCACCGGCAAAGCTGCCCGGGAAGCCGGACAGCACGCGGCGCGCGAAACGCGACAGGATGCGGTTGGTCATGCCCGGCGCGCGGTTCTGTTCGTGCACCAGCAACGGCAGGCCATGCAGGCGGGCGGCCATGCCACCGGGACCGGAGGCAAAACCACCAAAGGCCACCACCGCACGCGGCTTGCGATCACGCAGCACATACCCTGCGCTGCGAATCGCGCGCATCACCCGGATCGGTGCACCCAGCAAGGCCAGCTTGCCCTTGCCGCGCAGGCCGGAGATGGCCAGCGTGTCGACATGGATGTCGTGCTGCGGCACCAGGCGGGTTTCCATCGCGCCGTCTGCACCCAGCCAGGTGACCGGGATACCGCGCTCGCGCAGCACCTTGGCCACGGCCAGGCCGGGGAAGATATGGCCGCCGGTACCACCGGCCATGATCATCACCGGACGCTGGTCCTTGTTGGTGTTCGCGGAGGCCATTACGCGATCCTCCCGAAGGTCGGCTCGACACGCTGCTGCATGCGGCTGGTGCCACGTGCTGCGCTGCTCTGCGCTGCGGCGGCAACCGAGGTCGCGGTATCCATGCGCGGCTCGACCGGTGCTGCGCCGTGCACTTCGGCAACGTCAACTTCGACACCGTCGAGGTCCTCACGGACTTCCTGGCGGCGCACCGCACGGTTGTACTCGTAGGACACGCGCAGCAGCAGGCCCATCGCCACGCAGGTCATCATCACACTGGAACCGCCGGAAGAAATCAGCGGCAGGGTCAGGCCCTTGGTCGGCAGCATGCCCAGGTTCACGCCGATCGAGACGAAGGTCTGCAGGCTGATCCACAGCGCGATGCCGAAGGCGATGTAACCGGCAAAGTGGCGACGCATTTCAATGCAGCGCATGCCCAGCCAGAACGCACGGCCGACCAGCAGCACGTACAGGCTGATGATGCCGCACACGCCAAGGAAGCCCAGCTCCTCGGCGATCACCGAGAAGATGAAGTCGGTATGCGACTCGGGCAGATAGTTGAGCTTCTGGATCGACGCGCCCAGGCCCACACCCGTCCACTCGCCGCGGCCGATCGCCATCAGCGCGTTGGACAACTGGTAGCCCGAACCCAGCTGGTCCTGCCACGGGTCCATGAACGAGGTGACACGGCGCATGCGGTAGGGCTCGAAGATCACCAGTGCGATCAGGCCCGGCAACAGCAGCAGCACCGGCAGGATGATGCGCTTGATCTGCGCCCCGCCCAGCACCAGCATGCAGGTAGTGATGCCCAGCAACAGCATCGACGAACCGAAGTCCGGCTGCATCAGCAGCAGCACGACCAGCACGCCGACCACGCCGACTGGCTTGAGCATGGCCTGCCAGGTGGCATTGACCTCGTCGCGGAAGCGCACCAGGTAGCTGGACAACCAGACGATGTACAGCACCTTGACCGCTTCAACGGTCTGGAACTTGGAGATACCAAGGTTGATCCAGCGCTGCGCGCCATTGACGCTGCTGCCCAGGCCCGGAACGAACACCACGATCAGCAGGGCGAAGCAGCCCAGCAACAGCAGCTGGTTGTACTTCTCGATTTCCTTCAGCTCCACCCGCATCGTCACGCCAGCCAGGACCACGCCGATGGCGATGAAGATCAGGTGGCGGGTGAGGTAATAGAACGGACTCTGCGTCAGCGCGATGGAGCTGGAAGCCACCATCACGACCCCGATCGAAGCCAGCGCCACGGCGGCGCCGAGCAGCCACTTGTCGTAGCTGCCACCAATGGCTTCAAGTCGGGTTGCCTGACGCGAGTAGTCGTCCATCAGCGCACCTTTAGCGTTGCCAGGCCGATCAACACCAGCACCACCGAGATGATCCAGAAGCGCACGATCACGCGCGGCTCCGGCCAGCCCTTCAGCTCGAAGTGGTGATGGATCGGCGCCATACGGAACACGCGCTTGCCGGTGAGTTTGAACGACGCCACCTGGATCATCACCGACAGGGTTTCGATCACGAACACACCGCCCATGATCACCAGCACCAGTTCCTGGCGCACGATCACCGCGATGGTGCCGAGCACCGCGCCCAGCGCCAGCGCGCCGACGTCGCCCATGAACACCATGGCCGGATAGGTGTTGAACCAGAGGAAGCCCAGGCCCGCACCGGCAATCGCCGCGCAGATGATGACCAGTTCACCGGCACCGGGAATCTGCGGGATCTGCAGGTAGCTGGAGAACACCGCGTTGCCCGAGGCATAGGCGAACACGCCCAGCGCACAGGCCACCAGCACCGTCGGCATGATCGCCAGACCGTCCAGACCATCGGTCAGGTTGACCGCATTGGAGAAGCCGACGATCCAGAAGTAGGCAATCGCGACGAAGCTGATGCCTGCCAGCGGCAGCGCAATCGACTTGAACATCGGGATGTAGAAGGTCAATTCGGCCGGCACCACCGCGGTCTTGTACAGGAACAGACCGGCGGCCAGGCCGAAGATTGACTGCAGCAGGTACTTCCAGCGCGACTTCAGGCCGTTCGGGTCGCGCTTGGCGATCTTCAACCAGTCGTCGTACCAGCCGATCGCACCGAAGCACAGCATCACCACCAGCACCAGCCACACATAACGGTTGCGCAGGTCGCCCCACAGCAGCACCGAGACCAGCACCGTGGTCAGGATCAAGCCGCCGCCCATGGTCGGCGTGCCGGCCTTGGAGAAGTGCGACTGCGGGCCGTCCTTGCGGATCGGCTGGCCGCCCTTGAGCTGGGCCAGGCGGCGGATGGCCATCGGGCCCAACCACAACGACAGCGACAATGCCGTCAGGGCGGCGAGGATGCCGCGGAAGGTGATGTAGTTGAACAACCGGAACAGGCCGTCCAACTGCTGTAGCCAACGGGCCAATTCAAGCAACATGTGTAGTGTCCTCGCCGCGCTTCAACAGCGCAGTCACGATCTTGTCCATGGCGCTGCCGCGCGAGCCCTTGACCAGGCAACGCACACCAGCATGAAGTTCGGTTTCCAATGCGGCAGCCAGTGCGGCGTGGGAGTCAAAGTGACGCCCGCCTTCGCCGAAGGCCGCCGATGCCGCTGCGCTCAGCGCACCCAGCGAGTACAGACGCTTCAGCCCGGCTTCGCGGGCGCGCTGACCGGCCTGCGCATGCAGCGCCTGTGCGTCCGGGCCCAGCTCGCGCATATCGCCCAGCACCAGCCAACCTTCGCCCTTGCCCGCAGCCAGCGCGGTGATCGCCGCTGCCAGTGAGCCCGGGTTGGCGTTGTAGCTGTCATCGATCAGCACTGCGCCGTTGTCCAGCACATGCGCAACCTGACGACCGGCGACCGGGCGCGCCTGCGCCAGGCCTTCGACCACCAGCGGCAACGCAATACCGGCGGCCAGTGCCATCGAGGCGGCGGCCAGTGCGTTCAGTACGTTGTGCCGGCCCGGCAGCTGCAGCACCACCTCGGCATCGCCTTGCGGCGTGCGCAGCTGGAAGCGTGAACCAGCCTCGTCCAGCACGATGTTGGTGGCGGTGACGTCGGCGCTGACTTCCAGGCCGAAGCGGATCACCCGGTGGCTGCCAGCGCGCGCAGCGAAGTACGGTGAGAACGCGTCGTCGGCGTTGACCACCGCAACACCGCCATCGCGCAGATCGTCATAGACGGCTGCCTTGGTGTTGGCGATCTCCAGCAGGCTGCCCATGCGCTCCAGGTGTGCCGGGGCGACGTTGTTGACGATGGACACGTCCGGCGCGGCGATGGCAGTCAGGTAGGCGATATCGCCCGGCTTGCCGGTACCCATCTCGTAGATGGCGAAGTCGGCATCTTCCGGCGCATCGATCACTGCCAGCGGCAGGCCGATCTCATTGTTGCGGTTGCCCGGCGTGGCGTACACATGCTGGCCCAGCACCGCAGCAGCGTGCTGCATCACCGCCAACAGCAGGTTCTTCACGCTGGTCTTGCCGTTGCTGCCGGTGATGGCGAACACACGGGTAGCGCGCTGCTGCTGCATCGCCGCGGCAATCTTCGCCAGCGCCAGTTCGGTGTTGGCGACCACGATCTGCGGCACTTCCAGCGGCAGCAGGCGCTCCACCAGCAACGCGCTGGCACCCTGCTCTACCGCCTTGGCGGCAAAGTCGTGGCCGTCGAAACGCTCACCGCGCAGGGCGACGTACAGGCTGCCCGCCGCCAGCGTGCGCGTGTCGTTGCTGACCGCATCGATGCTGGCGTCGTCGCCATGGATTTCGCCACCGGCCCAATGGGCAATCAGCGACAGCGGCGTGCGCTTCATGGACGCACCTCCGCAGCAGCGGAACGGCGCGCCTGCAGCGCACGCGATGCCACGTCGGTGTCATCGAAAGGATGTTTGATACCTGCAATCTCCTGGTAGGGCTCATGGCCCTTGCCGGCGATCAACACGATGTCGCCAGCCCCTGCCTGTGCGACCGCGGCGTCGATGGCGCGGGCGCGATCGCGCACCACGTTCACCTGCGCAGGCGTCACAAACCCGGCCATGATGTCGGCGACGATCACGTCACCATTCTCGCCGCGTGGATTGTCGTCAGTGACGAACACCACGTCGGCCAATTCCTCGGCAATCGCCGCCATCTGCGGACGCTTGCCGGTGTCACGCTCGCCACCGCAACCAAACACGCACAGCAGGCGGCCATCCAGATGGCCGTGCAGGCTGCGCAGCGCCTGTTCCAGCGCGTCGGGGGTGTGTGCGTAATCGATGACCACGGTCGGCTCGCCCTGACCGCCAAGGCGGTTCATGCGGCCGCGGATCGGCTGCAGCTGGCCCAGTACCTTGGCGATGCTGTCGCTGGTTTCGCCCAGGCCATGCAGCGCACCGGCCACGGCCAGCAGGTTATCGACGTTGAAGCGGCCCAGCAGCGGCGAGCGCAGCGCATGGCGCTCGTCGCCGATGACCAGATCGAAACCCAGGCCCTGCCCGTCCAGCACCAGCTTCTCGGCGCGGATGGTAGCGCCAGCCTGACCGGTCGAGCTCAGGCCGATCGCCTGCACGTCAGCTGCCAGTGTGGTGATCAGTTCACGACCGAAGGCGTCGTCCAGATTGATCGCCGCTGCCTTCAGGCCCGGGCGATGGAACAGCTTGGCCTTGGCCGCGCCGTACGCTTCCATGTCGCCGTGGTAGTCGAGGTGGTCGCGGGTGAGGTTGGTGAACACCGCCACGTCGTAGTGCACGGCATCGACGCGGCCCTGGTCCAAGGCATGCGAGCTGACTTCCATCGCCACTGCCTTGGCACCGCCATCGCGCAGCTGTGCCAGCACTTCATGCATCTGCAGCACCAGCGGCGTGGTGAAGCCGGTAGGCACCACATCGCCGTACAGGCCAACACCCAAGGTACCGATCGAGCCGCTGGGCGTGCCCAGCAGATGCCAGGCCTGGCCGAGCAGCTGCACGGTCGAGGTTTTGCCGTTGGTACCGGTGACGCCGACCATGGTCATCGCCCGCGAGGGCTGGCCATGGAACTGGTCGGCCATCGCGCCCATGCGCGTACGCAGGCCGGGCACCGCGATGGCATCGACTGGTGCCGGCAGTTCGGCCGGTGCCGGCGGATCAAACAGGATCGCGGCTGCGCCAGCGGCCTTGGCCTGCTCGACAAAGCCCAAGCCATGCGCGCCAAAGCCAGCGATGGCGACGAACGCATCACCGGCCCGTACATGCCGTGAATCCAGAACCAAGCCGCCGATCTGCGGGTCCTGTGAAAGGACCAGATCCGGCAGCAGCTGTGACAACTTCATTGTGTGGCTCACTGGCGCACCTCCGTCGCGGCAGGCGTCGGTGCGACGGCCGTCGGCAGTGCGGCATCAAATTCGGCCGTGGCGTTCGGCGCCTCGTCCGGGTCCTGCGGAATCGGCAGCGGCGCAGCGCTGCTGCCCGGCTTGCCGCCCACCTTGCCGGCGGCCTGCGCGGCCAGCCAGGACTGGATGTCGTCCGGCGGCACGTCCATCAAACGCAGCGTGCCTTCCATCACGTGATGGAACACCGGTGCGGAGACCAGACCGCCGTACTGCAGCGAGCCTTGCGGGTCGTTGACCACGATCACCGCCGCATAACGCGGCGCGGTTGCCGGCACGACACCGGCGAACAGCAGGTTGTAATGGCCACGCTCGTAGCCATTGGGGCCGTTCTTGCGCGCGGTGCCGGTCTTGCCGGCCACGTGGTAACCGAGGATCGCCGCCTGCTTGGCACCACCGTTGGTGACCACGGTCTCCATCATCCGCACGACTTCGCGCGCCACTTCCGGGTCGATGACCTGGCGTGCTTCGTTGCGCTGGCCCTTGATGAAGGTCGGCTGGATCACCTGCCCACCATTGGCCAGCGCCGAGTACGCCTGCGCGATCTGCAGCGGCGTCACCGACAGGCCGTAGCCGTAGGACATGGTGGTCTTGGTGGTGCCATACCAGCTCGGGCTGCCTGGGCGTGCGACCACACCCGACGATTCGCCGGGGAAACCGCTGTTCGGGGCAACGCCGTAGCCGAAGCCACGCACCGAGTCATAGAAGGTCTGGTCCGGGATACGCGCCACGATCTTGGCCGCACCAATGTTCGAGCTGCGGGTGATCACGCCGGTGACATTGAGCACGCCATTGTTACGCGGCACGTCACGGATGGTGTAACGGCCCAGCGACATGTAACCCGGATTGGTGTCGATGATCGTGTCCGGGGTGACCACGTGGTTCTGCAGCGCGGTGGCGATGGTCAACGGCTTCATCGTCGAACCGGGTTCGACCAGATCGGTGACCGCGCGGTTGCGGCGCGTGTCCGGGGTCGCACCACTGATCGAATTCGGGTTGTAGGTCGGCAGGTTGGCCATGGCCATCACTTCGCCGGTGGCCACGTCCATGATCACGATGGAACCACCAGCCGCCTTGTTGGTGGTGACCGCATTGCGCAGCTCGCGCATCGCCAGGAACTGGATGCGGCGGTCGATGCTCAGGGTCAGGTCCTTGCCCGGCTCGGCAGGGCGCACCAGGTCGATGCTCTCGACGATCGCGCCCTTGCGGTCGCGGATGACCCGCTTTGCGCCAGGCTTGCCGCGCAGCCATTCGTCGAAGGCCAGCTCCAGCCCTTCCTGGCCGAGATCATCGATATTGGTGAAGCCGAGCACGTGTGCCATCGCCTCACCCTGCGGGTAATAGCGACGGAACTCGCGCTGCGAGAACACACCGGGAATCTTCAGCGCGACTACCTGCTCGGCAACGTCCGGATTGATCCGGCGGCGCAGGTACATGAATTCCTTGTCGGCCTTCTGGGTCAGCTTGGTGGTCAGCTCGTCCACCGGCAGCGACAGCGCGCGCGCCAGCTCGGGAATACGCTCGGGCGTGCGCAGCAGTTCCTGCGGATTGACCCAGATCGATGCCACAGGCGTGGACACCGCCACCGGCTCGCCATTGCGATCGGTGATCATGCCGCGCGAGGTCGGGATCGGCACATCGCGCAGGAAGCGCGCTTCGCCTTCGCGCTGGTAGAAATCGTTGTTGATCAGCTGCACGTACGCGGCACGACCAACCAGCGTCACCGCACACAGACCCAGCCCCACGCCGACCATCAGCATGCGGTTGCGCAGATTGAACTGCGTGCGGGTACGGTTGCGGCTGGGCTTGTTCATGGCCGGATCACCACGATGTCAGCAGCCTCGGGGAACTTCATGCCCAGACGGCCACGGGCTTCCTGGTCCACGCGCGTGGCCTGGGCCAGGGTCGCCTGCTCCAGCTGCAGGCGGCCGAACTCGATGTTGAGCTCGTCGCGCGCGTGCTCCAGCTTGGACAGCTCGACGAACAGCTGGCGGTGGCGATGGCGCATGAACACCACGCCGATTGCCGAGGCAATCGTGCACGCCAGCAGGACAATCAACAGTAGGCGGCTCATCCGGCCACCTCGCACTTCTGGGCCACGCGCAGCACGGCGCTGCGCGAGCGCGGGTTCATCGCCAGCTCGTCGTCATCGGCCTTGATGGCGCCGCCGATCAGTTCCAGCGTCGGCACGAAGGCCTGCAGTTCCGGCAGCCTGCGATTGGTCGGCGGCGCCTTGGCATGGCGGTTCATGAACTGCTTGACGATGCGGTCTTCCAGCGAGTGGAAGCTGATCACCGCCAAACGGCCACCGGGCTTGAGCCGCGCCATCGCCGCGTCCAGGCCGGCTTCAAGGTCGGCCAGTTCGCGGTTGATGTGGATGCGGATGGCCTGGAAACTGCGCGTGGCCGGATGGATCTTGTCCTTGCCACGCGGCATTACCGAGGCGATCAGCTCGGCCAGCTCAGCGGTACGCGTGAACGGCTGCTTCTCGCGCCGGGCAACGATGGCGCGGGCAATGCGGCGGCTCTGGCGTTCATCGCCATAGGTGAACAGCACGTCGGCGATTTCGCGGTCTTCGGCACGGTTCAACCACTGCGCAGCGCTTTCACCCGAATCCGGGTCCATGCGCATATCCAGCGGGCCGTCCTTGCCGAAGCTGAAACCACGCTCGGCCACGTCCAGCTGCGGCGAGGACACACCGAGATCGAACAGAACGCCATCCAGACCGGCAGCGGTTTCGCTCCAGTCCAGCAGATCGGCAAAGCTGCCGCGATAGATCGAGACACGGCCGTCCGGCGCGAAATCGCGCTCGGCCACGGCAATGGCCTCGGGGTCCTTGTCCATCACCAGCAGGCGCCCATCCGCGCCAAGCTGGCGCAGCACGCCGCCAGCGTGACCGCCACGACCGAACGTGCCATCCAGATAAGTACCGTTTTCGATCACCCTCAGGCCGTCAAGGACCTGGGTGTACAGCACCGGCAGGTGAGCTGCCGGCGGCTGCGACACCGCTGGGTGACCGGCCTGCGCTCCTCCGCGCACCCGGGCACCCCGGCTCACAACTTGAGATCGAGAAGCCCATCGCCCAGATCCTCGTCAGACAACGTCTGCTGGATCAGTGCGCGATGCGCTTGCTCGCTCCACAATTCGAACTTGTCCCCCATGCCCATCAGCACTGCTTTCTTCTCGATGCCCACCGCGCTGCGGTGACTGGACGGCAAGCTGATACGGCCATTGCCATCCAACTCCAGATGAGCGGCCGAGCCGACAAGCTTCTGCTGCAGGGTGCGCACTACACGCTGGGTATTGGGCTTTGCCATTACGTCGTCCCGCACCCGCTCCCACTCCTGCTCTGAGTACAACCACAGGCAACCGGCCTCGAACGGGTTGTAGGTCAGCACAAGGCGATTGCCACTGGCGCGCGCAACCAGGTCGCGATAGGCGATTGGAACCGCCATGCGTCCTTTGTCGTCAACCGTGATGGCAGTCTCACCCTGGAACACGCCTGCGGCACCCGTTCGTTCGTTTTGCTTGGGAAGTCATTGAACCACGAAAAACCACAAAAAACCCGGTTTTCCCTCTGATGCCCACCTTAGCAGCGACCCTAGGGTTGTCAACAACTTTCCGCGCACAAAATCACGTGCCGCATCAATGGCTTGCGCCAATGTTTAGAGAGTTGTTCAAGGTTTATCCACAAGTTACTGTTTCGTCTCAAATTTTGAGATTTGTATGAAATTCAGTGGTGTAGAGACAGCGTGAAAAGCGAGCCGCAGCCCAGCCGCCATTCAGCCGCGTATGGCTCACGCGCGCGCAAAACGGCACACTCCGTGCATGTGTCTTGTCGCCCTCGCCTGGAAAACCCACCCGCATTGGCGCCTGCTCATGGTCGGCAACCGTGACGAGTTCCACGCCCGCCCCACCGCGCCAATGCAGCGCTGGCCATGGCCCCATGACAACGTGATCGCCGGCCGCGACCTGCGTTCCGGCGGCAGCTGGATGGGCGTGAATCTGCACGGGCAAGCCGCCGTGGTCACCAATGTGCGAGACCCAAGCGCAGCCACCGGCGGCCCTTCGCGCGGCGAGCTGATCGCCAGCTACCTGGCTGGCGGACAGCCGGCCACGGACTGTGCCGACACCCTGGCCAGCCGGGCGCCAGAGTTCGCACCGTTCAATCTATTGGTCGCCGACGCTGAAAGCTGCAGCTATCTGGGCAACCATCCGCAGGCCCGGCAGGATCTGGCGCCAGGCGTGCACGGCATGTCGAACGGTGCACTGGATGCCCCCTGGCCCAAGACCCGGCGCCTGATGGGCGTACTCGAGGATTGGTTGGCCGCCGGTAGTGACGGTCTGGAGCCGCTCTGGGCGGCGCTGGCCGATGAGCAGCAGGCGCAGGACGCTCAACTGCCATCTACCGGCGTTCCACTGGAGTTGGAGCGATTGCTATCGAGCGCCTTCATACGCGGAACCGACTATGGCACCCGCGCCAGCACCATCGTGGCGATCGACCATGATGGCGGCGGTTTCATCCACGAACGCAGTTTCGGCCCGGATGGCGTGTATCTGGGGGAGACACGCATGGAGATTGGGAAAGAAGGCTTTGGCTCCTAGCCCCCCTTTCGCCGCAGCTTGATCCCCTCCCTTTCGCCGCAGGCGAAGGGGAGGGTTAGGGAGGGGCGCTTTGGCTTTGATCCACAGCGAAAGCAAGATCAAAAGCCCCCCATCCGCCCTCCGGGCACCTTCCCCCGCAGGCGGGAGAAGGAAAGAAAACAGCAAAGCAGAAGCAAGGGCCAAGGCCACAGCAAAAGCCACGGCCACAGCAAAAGCCGGAGCCAGAGCAAGGAGCCAGGAGCCAGAGCCAGAGCCAGAGCCAGAGCAAAAACCACAGCCACAACCACAGCCACAGCCACAACCACAGCCACACCCACAGCCAGAGCCAGAGCCACAATCAGGGCCAGAGCTCGAGCCGAGAACAGAACAAAAGCCACAGCCAATAAAAGCTGCAGCCGCACTCATCCCCACCACGATGCGCAGCGAGCCAAGCAAAAAATCCGAAGAGCAACAGCCCCCTTTAGTAAAGGGGGCGCGCCGACAGGCGCGGGGAATTGGAGGGCAGAGGCCCGGGGCCCAAAGTTTTGCCACGCAAAACTTTGGGGCTTTTTCTGCCCGGCGGGCAGAAAAAGCGGCGGAGCCGGCCGATAAGCCGGGTTTTGTCGTGGACAGTCATTCCTCTAGGCGCTACGTCACCGTAACGCTCAAGCAACCTACCCGGACCCGACGCGGGCCACGCCATTAGGTCCCTATTTGGTCTTGCTCCAGGTGGGGTTTGCCGTGCCGGTCTGTTACCAGACTCGCGGTGCGCTCTTACCGCACCATTTCACCCTTACCACGCGCCCGAAGGCCGTTCGGCGGTATCTTTCTGTTGCACTTTCCGTCGGCTTGCGCCGCCCAGGCGTTACCTGGCACCTTGCCCTGTGGAGCCCGGACTTTCCTCGGCATTCCCGAAGGAATGACGCGACTGTCTGGCCGACTCCGCCGCGCGTATTGTCGCACGTCCAGCACCACACCGGCCGATCATTTCATTCAGCTGCAAGCATCCGGTAACGCAGCGGTCGCACGCCGTCATGCGTGAATGAGAGCAACCAACCTTCATGCAGGATGTCGATCTGCTGGAAGTCCGCGTGCGCGCCGCTGCCCAGCAACTGCCGTGACAATTCATCCAGGGCCGCCAGCGCCCAGCTGCGCAGCACTGCGGGATCGGCATCTTCGACGAAAGCCACCGCCGGCAACGGCCAGTTGTCGTACAGCAGCAACACATTGCGCGATTGCCGGGCATAGCCCGGCTTATGCAGGACTTGGCGCTTCTTCTCCACCGCCCAGCGCATCACTTCCACCCACAGCCGCTCAGGCTCATCGCCCGCCCATGGACTGCCCTCATAGGTGTCAGCCAACAACTGGCGCAGCAATGGGCTATCCCATTCGGCACGCGCTTCCTCGGCGCGATGCTGCGGCACCGGCCGCACCCAGCCGGAGTTGATGCCGTTCAACTTGGCCTGCACCTGCTTGAAGGCCTCGGGCACCACTTCCATGCATTCCACGCCGACCCGGTCATTACCCATGTCCAACATGAAGTCCGGGCTTTCGCGTTTACGCACCCGCAGCGGATAGACCAGTTCCGATGCCCAGGCGGTCAACCAGCGCACCATCATCCAGCGCTCTCGCTGGGTCTTGATCTCGCCGCCAGTGCCACCTGCCAGCGGGTGCTCGCGCAGGTCCAGTTGCTGGCGCAGGCTGGCAGCATCGGCCGCCGCCCACATCGCCTCAGTCGTTGCTGCCCTGTCCATACAAAGCCTTGCGCGGCGCGCCGCTCAGTTCGGCCGCCAGCTTGGCGGCAGTGGAAGGCGGCAGGTGCTCGTTCAATTTGGCGTACAGACGGCGGCCTTCGGCGATCTTGGCTTCTTCATCGTCGCCGGCGCCCTGCACCATCACCACGAACTCGCCCTTGCGCTGGTTGTCGTCGGCCAGCACCTTGGCCAGCAGTTGCTCCAGGCTGCCATCGAGCACGGTTTCAAACAGCTTGGTCAATTCGCGCGCCACCACCGCCGGACGTTCACCACCAAAGGCCGCCGCCATATCAGTCAGTGATTCGGCGATTCGGTGCGAGGACTCATAGAACACCAAAGTACCGGTCTCGGCCGCCAGCTTGTTCAGGCGCTCACGTCGGGCCGCGCCCTTGGCCGGCAGGAAGCCTTCAAACACAAAGCGATCACTGGGCAATCCGGCCACGCTCAAGGCGGCAATTGCCGCGCAGGCGCCTGGGACTGGACTGACCTTGACCCCGGCCGCACGCGCCGCGCGCACCAGACGGAAGCCCGGGTCGCTGACCAGCGGCGTGCCGGCATCGCTGACCACCGCCAACGACTCACCGCCCAGCAGGCGCGCCACGATGCGTTCGGCCATCGCTTCTTCGTTGTGGTCGTGCAGCGCCACCAAGGGTTTGCTGATGCCGAAATGCGATAACAGCTGACCGGTATGACGGGTGTCTTCCGCGCAGATGGCGGCCACCGAACGCAGCACCTCCTGTGCACGCGGGCTCAGATCGCCAAGGTTGCCAATCGGCGTGGCAACGACATACAAGGTGGCAGCAGCAGTACTCATCATCGGTATTTCCGTGGGCCAAGGGTAGAATCGTACCGTTTCCCCCGCCCGGCACTGCCGCGCCCTGTCGAACGGACCTCAAATGAACAAGCCAGCCGCACGGATTTCCGCCCTGTCATTGTCGATGCTGCTGTTCGTCGGCTGCGCCACCACCAGCGTAGCGCCGACCAGCTCCCCCGCCCAGCAGGCCGCTATCGCCCTGCTTGAACAAGGCAAACCGCGCGACGCCGCACAGCAGCTGGAAGCCCAGGCCGCACTGGTACGTGGCGCCGCCAAGAGCCCCTTGCTGGCCGATGCCGCCTTTGCCTGGCAGGAGGCCGGTGACAGCGCGCGTGCGCGCATGCTGATGGCACAGGTGCAGCCGCGCCAGCTGTCCGGTGCCACCCGCCAGCGTTTCAACCTGCTGCAGGCCGAGCTGGCGCTGGGCGACAAGCAGCCGGCCACCGTGCTGCAGGTATTGACCGAGAATCCGGCAGCGCTGCCGGCGCCACTGCAGGCACGCTGGTACCTGGCCCGCGCGCAGGCGCTGGAAGCCACCGGCGATGCCTTCGCCGCGGCTGCCGAGCGCGCCCGTGCCGGCGCCCTGCTCAGCGGTAGCGAGCGCAATGACAACCAGCGCGCCATCACCCGCCTGCTGGCCGGGCTGAACGACGCCACCCTGAGCAGCCGCGCCGCCGCGCTGCCGGTCGGTGATCCGCTTTACAACCACGCCGGCCGCGCCCTGATCGGCCGTGGCCTGCCGCTGCCACGTCCGTTCGACCGCGACACCGCCTCGCTGGATACCAGCAAGCGCCCGGCCGCGGATGCCGACGGCTACCGCCCGCCGGTGAAGATGGCGGTGCTGTTGCCGCTCAGCGGCAACCTGGCCGCCGCCGGTGCTTCGGTTCGTGATGGTCTGCTGGCCGCGTACTACGGCGAAAGCCGTCGCCGCCCGTCGATCGACTTCATTGACACCAAGGGCACCGCCAGCGGTGCCGGCGCGGCCTATGACAAGGCGGTCGGCAACGGCGTCGACTTCATTGTCGGCCCGCTCGGCCGCGACGAAGTGGACGCGCTGTTCCACCGCAGCGAGCTGCCGGTGCCCCTGCTTGCCCTGAATCGCGGCAAGGACGCACCGCCGCCGGGCAACGCCGCATTCTCGCTGGCCCCGGAAGACGACGGCCTGATGGCCGCCGAGTACCTGCTCGGCCGCGAGCGCCGCAATGTGCTGGTGATCGCCAGCAGTGACGACGCCGGTCGTCGTTCCAGCGGTGCCTTCAAGGAACGTTTCAGTGAGCGCGGCGGCAAGATCGCCGCGACCATCACTGTCGGCGACGTACCGGCCGACATCACCGCACAACTACGCCAGGCAACCGGCGTCGACGCGATCCTGCTCGCGGTCAAGGGCAACCAGGCGCGCGTACTGGCGCCGCAGCTGGCCCTGGCCGGGTTGGGCGGCGTCAGCCGTGTCGGCACCTCGCAGCTGACCGCAGGCACCGGCAAGGCCGAAGACGACGTCGCCCTGGATGGCATCGCCTTCCCGACCGAGGCCTGGAGCAGCCGCGGCGTTGCCGGCCTGCCGGCGGCGGCGGCAGTTGCCGCCACGTTACCCACCGCACGCGGTGGTGCCAGCCGCCTGTTCGCCTTCGGCTACGACGCATGGAAGATCACCGCCTACATGGAGAAGCTGGCCAACAGCACCAGCGGTGGCCTCAGCGGTGCCACCGGCACCCTGCACCTGGACGGTTTCGGCAACGTGCTGCGCACGCCGGCCTGGTCGACCTTCAGCACGGGTCGCCCGGTCGCCATCGGTGATGGTCGCTGAGCAGGGCCAACGCGGTGCAGCGGTGGAAGCTGCTGCCCGTGCACTGCTGCAGAACGCTGGCTTGCAGTGGCGGGCCAGCAATGTGCGGTTTCGCGGCGGTGAGCTTGACCTGGTGATGTACGACCGCGAAGCAGCCAGCCTGGTCTTTGTCGAAGTGCGTTACCGCCGCTCCGCCCAGTTTGGTGGCGGCGCTGCCTCCATCGATGCCAGCAAGCGCCGCAAGCTGGTCCGCGCCGCCCAGCTCTACCTCAACCAACACCCCGCGCTGGCCAACAGCCCCTGCCGCTTCGATGTGGTCGAAGCCAGTGGCGAGCCGCCGCGCCTGAACTGGATACGCGACGCCTTCCGCGTCGACGACTGCTGATGCCAAGCATATTCACCCACGCCGCGATCCCACTTGCACTGTGGTGCGCCAGCGAGCGCGGACGTATTTCCACGCGCCTGTTGGGCGCGGGCGTTGCCGCGGCAATGCTGCCCGATGCCGACGTACTGGCCTTCGCCCTGCATATCCCCTACGCCGACAGCTTTGGTCATCGCGGTGCCAGCCACTCGCTGTTGTTCGCCACGCTGTTGGCGGCCCTGGCCATTGCCTTTGCCAAGGCACTGCGTGCGAGCCGCGTGCAGGCGTTTGCATTCGTCTTCATCTGCGCGCTGTCGCATCCGTTGTTGGACGCCCTGACCTCCGGCGGCCTCGGTGTAGCGCTGTGGTGGCCATGGAGTGACCAGCGTCTGTTCGCCCCGTGGCGGCCCATCCGCGTATCCCCGTTCGCCAACAACTTCTTCAGCGCGCGCGGCTTGCAGACGGTGCTGTCGGAGCTGCGCTGGGTATGGCTGCCGTTGCTGGTGGCGGTGATCGGCTGGAAGATGGTTCAATCGCCGCAGGGTTGGCGCCGCCGCGCCGACGACTGAGCCACACGGGGAAACCATGCGCTATCGCCTGCTGCAGTCTTCAAGACTGCTGTTGTCCTGCTGCCTGTTGCTGCTGTCCATCCCATCATTCGCCACCGCTGGAGTTCCTGCCGCCGGCGAGTTCCCGCCCTCGATCGCACTCGGCAAGAACCTGCCTGGCGAACTGGTCGACCTGCAGCAACGTCGCGGCAAGGTGGTCATCATGACCTTCTGGGCGAGCTGGTGTGGCCCCTGCATGCGCGAACTACCCGTGCTGGCGCACCTGCAGAGCGTGGTTGGCAAGGACGCACTGGAGGTCATCGCAGTGAACTGGAACGAACCGCGCGCGCAGGTCGTGGACTTTGCCCGCCGCAACAGGAAGCTCGACCTTGAATACGTACTCGACAGCAAGGGCAAGGCTGCCGAGGCCTATGGGGTACAGGCCATCCCCCTGATGTTCGTGCTGGACAAGGATGGCCGCATCAGCGCCGTCCATCGCGGTTATTCGGAAGAGTCGCTACCGGGGATCCTTGAGCAGGTGCTGGCCCTGCTGCCCGAACATGTACGCACGCGGCCAGCGCAGAACACCAAGACCGGCAGCAGCGGATGACACGGCCTAGAATGGACGGGTGAACACCGCCCTTTCCGACGCATTCAAGCACACCCTGGCACAGCTGCTGGGCGATGGCTGGCGCACCGACGCCACCTCGCTCGCAGCCCATGCGCAGGACAACTCCTGGCGCCATGCCTTGCCACAAGGCGTGGCCCTGCCAAGCACACGCGAACAGGTTCAAGCCATCGTCCGCGCCTGCCGCGAACACGGCGTGCCGCTGGTCGGTCGCGGCACCGGCACCGGCACCACCGGCGCTGCGGTACCCACGGCTGGCGGCATCGTGCTGTCGTTCGCACGCATGAACCGCATCGTTGCGATACAACCCGGCGATCGCTGCGCGGTGGTCGAACCCGGCGTACTCAACGGCGATCTGCAACAGGCACTGATGCCGCACGGCCTGTTCTGGCCGCCGGATCCTTCCAGTGCGGATATCTGCAGCATCGGCGGCAACCTGGCCTGCAATGCTGGCGGCCCGCGCGCGGTGAAGTACGGCACCAGCCGCGACAACGTACTTGGCCTGGTCGCGGTCACCGGCACCGGTGAATTGATCCAGTGCGGCGGCCCCTACACCAAGGATTCCACCGGCTACGACCTCACCCATCTGCTGGTTGGCAGCGAAGGCACGCTGGCGCTGATCGTCGAAGCCACACTCAAGCTGACCCCTCGCCCGCGCAGCCAGGCCGGCCTGCGCGTGCTGTACCGCGATGCCGAAGCGGCTGCCGCTGCCGTATCGCGGGTGATGGCACAACCGGTGACGCCGACCACGCTGGAATTCATGGATGCCCGCAGCCTGCAGCTGCTGCGTCACAACGGTGCGCAGGTACCGGAGGCCGGTGCGATGTTGCTGATCGACGCAGACGGTGATGAAGACACCCTGCCCTACCTGTTGAATGCCTTGGCCGAGGCAGCTGAAGGCGACGGCATGCTGGCGCTGGATGTGGCCACCGATGGCAGCGCGCGCGACAAGTTGTGGGCAGCACGCCGCGCGCTGTCACCGGCGCTGAAAACCATCGCGCCAGGCAAGATCAACGAAGACGTGGTGGTGCCGGTGTCGCAGATCCCGGCGCTGGTGGAAGGCGTGCAGCGACTCTCCGAACAGGCCCGGCTGCCGATCGTGACCTTCGGCCATGCCGGCAACGGCAACCTGCACGTCAACATCCTCTATCACCCGGATGATGCGGACGAGAATGCGCGCGCGCATGCGGCCCTGCCCAAGGTATTTGCATTGGCGCTGCAGCTGGGCGGCACCTTGTCGGGTGAGCATGGCATTGGCCTGGCCAAGCGCGATTTCATGGCGCAGGCATTTTCAGCAGGCACCCTGGCGACGATGCGCGCGATCAAGCAGGCGCTGGACCCGGACGGCATCCTCAATCCGGGCAAGGTGTTGCCGGAGGCTTAGGATCGAGCGGCCAGGCTTTTGTGGGAGCGGCGTAAGCCCCGCAGCGGAAGATTTACCCCGGCCCGGCCCAACTGTGGTCTGGGGCTGCCGTGGGTTTGCGGGGTTCGGGCCCGGCCCCAAAAAACCCCCACC
>NZ_JBXFWF010000059.1:0-29716 GCF_056854515.1 Stenotrophomonas sp. STEN063 | reverse complement strand
AGATGTGTATAAGAGACAGGCAAGGTCGGTGGGTTGTCCGGGAAAGCTTCTGCCGAGCTTGGCTCGGCACTACGCGGCTGTTCTTCTGCTGTTTTCCGGGCAAAAGAAAAGCGGGCACGAGGCCCGCTTTTCTTCTCAGCGATACAACACCGCAGCCTTATTCGGCCGGGGTGCCCTCGCCTTCTTCAACGGCCTTCATCGACAGGCGGATACGGCCCTGCTTGTCGACTTCCAGCACCTTGACCTTGACCACATCGCCTTCCTTCAGCACGTCGCCGACCTTCTCGACGCGGTCGCTGGAGATCTGCGACACGTGGACCAGACCGTCCTTGCCCGGCAGGATGGTGACGAACGCACCGAAGTCCATGATCTTGGCGACCTTGCCTTCGTAGATGCGGCCCGGCTCGACGTCCGAGGTGATCTGCTCGATGCGGGCCTTGGCGGCCTGGGCAGCAGCGTTGTTCACCGAAGCGATGGTGATGGTGCCATCGTCCTGGATGTCGATCTGGGTGCCGGTTTCCTTGGTGATGGCCTGGATGGTGGAACCACCCTTGCCGATCACTTCGCGGATCTTGTCCGGGTGGATCTTGATGGTCAGC
The DNA here is from genome assembly GCF_056854515.1 of Stenotrophomonas sp. STEN063. NCBI lineage: Bacteria > Pseudomonadati > Pseudomonadota > Gammaproteobacteria > Lysobacterales > Lysobacteraceae > Stenotrophomonas > Stenotrophomonas sp. STEN063. Next base: position 29,117 of record NZ_JBXFWF010000059.1, on the reverse strand, counting down.
AGACGCGGCGCGTAGTCCGACAGCTCGGCACGCGGGGAGGTCAGGCCGTGGGCCATTTCACCCAGGATGTGCAGACGGCCAGCCTTGGCCTGCTGCAGTGCCTGCTTCATGATCTCTTCGGTGATGCCTTCGATCTTGATATCCATCTGCAGGGCGGAGATGCCCTCGGCGGTACCAGCGACCTTGAAGTCCATGTCGCCCAGGTGATCTTCGTCACCCAGGATGTCGGACAGGACGACGAAACGCTCGCCTTCCTTGACCAGGCCCATGGCGATACCGGCAACCGGCGACTTGACCGGCACGCCGGCGTCCATCAGGGCCAGCGAGGAACCGCAGACCGAAGCCATCGACGAGGAACCGTTGGATTCAGTGATTTCCGACACCACGCGGATGGTGTACGGGAAGGCCTCCAGCGACGGCATCACAGCCAGCACGCCGCGCTTGGCCAGACGGCCGTGGCCGATTTCACGACGCTTCGGCGCACCGAAACGACCGCACTCACCGACCGAGTAGGGCGGGAAGTTGTAATGGAACAGGAAGTTTTCCTTGTACTCACCGGCAACGGCGTCGATCACCTGGCCATCACGGGCGGTGCCCAGGGTGATGGTCACGATGGCCTGTGTTTCACCGCGGGTGAACAGCGAGGAACCATGGGTACGCGGCAGCACGCCGGTCTTCACGGCGATCGGGCGGACGGTGTCCAGCGCACGGCCGTCGATGCGGACCTTGGTGTCCAGCACCGAGTTGCGCATGGTGCTGTATTCCAGCTCGCCGAATTCCTTCGACAGCTCGGCCGGGTTCCAACCTTCAGCGGCAACGCGGCCAGCCAGGGTCTCGACCACGTCCTTCTTGATCGCCGAGATGGCGTCACGACGCTGCAGCTTGTCACGCACCTGGAACGCTTCGCCGAGCTTGCCGCCGACGGCTTCCTGCAGGGCGCTGATCAGCGCGGTGTTCTTGGCCGGGGCAACCCAGTCGCTCGGCTTGGTGCCGGCTTCAACGGTCAGTTCATTGATCGCGTTGATGACCTTCTGCATTTCGCGGTGACCGAAGGTCACGGCGCCCAGCATCACGTCTTCGGACAGCAGTGCGGCTTCGGATTCCACCATCAGCACGGCGTTGGCGGTACCAGCGACCACCAGCTCCAGCTGCGACTCCTTCAGCTCCGACACGGTCGGGTTGAGGATGTACTGGCCGTCCCTGTAACCGACCTTGGCAGCGCCGATCGGGCCCTTGAACGGGGTGCCGGCCAGCGACAGCGCGGCCGAAGCACCAATCAGGGCGGCGATGTCGCCGTCCACTTCCGGGTTCAGCGACATCACCGTGGCGATGATCTGCACTTCGTTCTTGTAGTCTTCCGGGAACAGCGGACGGATCGGGCGATCGATCAGGCGCGAAATCAGCGTCTCTTTTTCGGTCGCACGGCCTTCACGCTTGAAGAAGCCACCCGGGATACGGCCACCGGCGTAGAACTTCTCCTGGTAATCGACGGTCAGCGGGAAGAAGTCCTGGCCTTCGCGCGCGCTCTTGGCGGCGACGGCAGTGACCAGCAACACGGTGTCGTCCATCTTGACGATGACTGCGCCGCCGGCCTGACGGGCGATTTCGCCGGTTTCAAGCGTGACGGTGTGTTTGCCGTACTGGAAGGTTTTGGTGATTTTTGCCACGGGGGATCCTTGAAATGCTTTCTTCGATTGGTCCGTTGCCAACCCATGCCGGCAACGGCTGGCCGGGCGGTTCCGGCCGGTCAACTACGATTTTGAAGCTCTAAAAACAAAGCCGCGGCGCATCGCTGCGCCGCGGCGGGTATCGATTAGCGGCGCAGGCCGAGCTTTTCGATCAATGCTTTATAGCGTGCGACATCCTTGTTCTTCAGGTAGTCGAGCAGGCTACGGCGGCGATTGACCATCTGCAGCAGGCCACGGCGGCTGTGGTGATCCTTCTTGTGTTCCTTGAAGTGGCCGGTCAGCAGTTCAATGCGAGCGGTCAGCAGGGCAACCTGGACTTCCGGGGAACCGGTATCAGCAGCGCCGCGCTTGTTTTCTTCAATGACTTTCTGGGTGTCGATCGACATGGTTTTTCTCTTCAGATGCGGGGCCAGCAGGAACGCCTCAAGACGCACCGCACAGCTCGCCGATTAATAGGCTGCCCACCGAGGCGGGCAGTTGCCCTTTCTAGGGCCGCAAAATTGTAACGGTCACAACCATCCGGGACAAGGCGGTAGTGACTTGAAAGCTACTGTCCGCTCCCGCCCGTTCAGAGATTGAAGCGCCGCTGCGGGCTCAGCCGCCCGCCCTCCTCGACCTGACCCAGCCCCAGCGGCTGACCGCCTTCGCCGTAAACCACCACCAGCCCAACGGGCCAGACCGGATCGCGTAGACGCTGGCCGACGCAGAAGCGCGCCGCCTGCGCGCCATCCAGCTCGACCCGGGCGAACTGGCTCAGTCCCTGCTCGACCGGCAGCAACCAGTCCAACAGCGCGCCCTCGCCGCCGGACTCAGCGACTGCGCGCAGTGCATCCAGGCCGATCATCTTCGGCGCCATGAACGGTTCCACCCACAGCCGGCGCAGCGCGGTGACATGCGCACCACAGCCCAGCAATTCGCCCAGGTCGCGGGCGATGCTGCGGATATAGGTGCCCGAGCCACAGGTCACGCGCAGCGAAAGGCGCTCACCTTCACGGGCCAGCACTTCAATCGCCTGCACCTGCACTTCGCGCTCGGGGGCTTCGATGGCCTCACCACGACGCGCCTTGGCATACAGCGGCTCGCCACCCTGCTTCAGCGCCGAATAGATCGGTGCCCGCTGCAGGATGGTGCCACTCAAACTGGCCAAGGCCGCCCGCAACTGCGCATCACTGAACTCAGGCACCGGCCGCTCGCGCAGCACCGCGCCGTCGGCATCATCGGTATCGGTGGTGCTGCCGAGCCGGATCTCGGCGTCATAGGCCTTGGCCGAGCCCAGCAACAAGCCGGCGATCTTGGTCGCTTCGCCAAAACACAGCGGAAGAAGACCGGTGGCCAGCGGATCAAGGCTACCGGTATGACCGCCCTTCTCGGCACGGAACAGCCGACGCGCAACCTGCAGCGCGGTGTTGGAGCTCATGCCGGCCGGCTTGTCGAGCAGAACGATGCCATCCAGGCGGCGGAATTGGATTCTGGGACGCATGCAACACCATGGGCGGGCTGGCGTGCGATCAGCACGCCGAGCATAAAACGGGAAAGCCGCCTGCACCAACGCACAGGCCATACATGACAACAGCCCTTACGGGCTGCTGCGATTACTCTTTGTCGGTGCCTTTGTCGGCGTCGGATTCGGGTTCCGGCGGTGGCGCCAGGTCGCGCAACAGATTGTCGATGCGCTCACCACGATCGACCGAATCGTCGTAATGGAAATGCAGCTCCGGCACATGCCGCAACTTCATCGCCTTGGCCAGCGACATGCGCAGCTCAACAGTGAGCTCGCGCAGGCCCTTCATCGCCTCATCCGCACGTTCCGGCATCAGCGCGGTCACGAAGATCTTGGCATGGGCCATGTCACGGGTAACTTCCACGTCCGACACACTGACCGAAGGCAGGCCGAATTCACGCACGGCGGCATGCACCAGCGTGCCCAGATCACGGCGAATCTGCGCAGAAACACGGTCGGTACGATGGAAAGTCTTAGGCATCAGGCAAGTATCAGCAATAAAGAGTGAATTTCAATGAAACCGGAAGGGAACCGCGCGCAGCAACCGCATCCACGGCCACAACTCGCGATTCCCCGACCCGGCTGCTGGAGGTTCCGCTCGTCAGGACCCGCCTTGGCGAATCCCGACTCCCGATACCTCGATCGCAGCCGTTACAGCGTGCGCGGCACTTCGATACGTTCGAAGCACTCGATCTGGTCGCCCGGCTTGACGTCGTTGTAAGCCTTCACGCCAATACCGCACTCGGTACCATTGCGAACTTCCTCGACGTTTTCCTTGAAGCGACGCAGCGATTCCAGCTCGCCCTCGAACACCACCACGCTGTCGCGCAGCACGCGGATCGGCTTGTTCCGCTTCACCACGCCTTCGATGATCATGCAGCCTGCAACCGCGCCGAACTTGGAGCTGCGGAACACATCGCGGACCTGCGCGATACCGATGATCTCTTCGCGGATTTCCACGCCGAGCAGACCGGATGCCACCTGCTTCACCTGGTCGATCACGTCATAGATGATCGAGAAGTAACGCAGGTCAACGCCGTTGGATTCAATGATGCGACGGGCCGAAGCATCCGCACGCACGTTGAAGCCGATGACAGTGGCCTTGGAAGCCACGGCCGAGTTGGCGTCGGACTCGGTGATGCCGCCCACGCCGGAGTGGATCACGTTGATGCGGATGTCGTCGTTGGACAGCGCAACCAGCGCCTGGCTCAGTGCCTGCACCGAACCCTGCACGTCGGCCTTGATCAGCAGGTTCAGCACCTGCTGGCCATCGCCCTTGCCCAGCTGCGACATGATGTCTTCCATGCGGCTGCCGGCGGTGGCAACCAGGCGCGACTCGCGACGCTTGGTTTCACGCGTCTGCGCAACGTCCTTGGCCAGACGCTCGTCTTCAACCACGACGAAGTCATCACCGGCTTCCGGCACACCCGACAGACCCAGCACCTGCACCGGGATCGACGGACCAGCTTCGCCAACCTGGCTGCCGGTTTCGTCGAACAGCGCACGCACACGACCGTACTGGATACCGCACACCAGGTAGTCACCCTTCTTCAGCAGACCCTGCTGCACCAGCACCGTCGCGACCGGGCCACGGCCCTTGTCCAGCGAGGATTCGATGACCACACCGTTGGCGCGGCCGTCGGCCACGGCCTTCAGTTCCAGCACTTCGGCCTGCAGCGAAATCGCATCCAGCAGATCGTCGATGCCCTGGCCAGTCTTGGCTGAGATCTCCACCATCTGCACGTCACCGCCGAAGTCTTCAGCAACGACCTGTTCGGCAAGCAGTTCGTTCTTGACACGCATCGGGTCGGCGGACGACTTGTCGATCTTGTTGATCGCCACCACGATCGGCGCATTGGCGGCGCGAGCGTGCTGGATCGCTTCCTTGGTCTGCGGCATTACGCCATCGTCGGCGGCGACAACCACCACCACGATGTCGGTCAACTGCGCACCACGGGCACGCATCGAGGTGAACGCGGCGTGGCCCGGGGTATCGAGGAAGCTGATCACGCCCTTCGGCGTGGTCACATGGTAGGCACCGATGTGCTGGGTGATGCCACCAGCTTCGCCATTGGCAACCTTGGTGCGGCGCATGTAGTCCAGCAGCGAGGTCTTGCCGTGATCGACGTGGCCCATGATGGTCACGACCGGCGCACGCGGCACCGCCACGCGCTCATCAGCGCCAGTGATGGCCAGCAGTGCGTCTTCGGCGTCGTTGGCGTTGGCGCGAACCACGTTGTGGCCGAGCTCTTCGACAACCAGTGCCGCGGTGTCATGGTCGATGGTCTGGGTGATGGTCGCCATCACGCCCATCTTGAACAGCGCCTTCACCACCTCGCCGCCCTTGAGCGCGAGCTTCTGCGCCAGATCGGCGACGGTGATGGTGTCGCCAACGGCGACTTCACGCACCACCGGTGCGGTCGGGCGTTCGAAGGCGTGGCTGCCGCCACCGCTACGCGCTGCTTCATTGCCGCGGCGGCCCTGCGGTGCACGCGCACCCGGACGACCGCGCGAATTCGTATTGCTGCTGTTGCCGCGACGGGCACGGTCAGACGCCGACAGGTGCAGCTGGCCGCCGAAACGGTTGCCATCCCCACCTTCGTTGCGCTTGCCCGACTTTGCATTGGCATTGGCGTTGTTGCCACGCTCCTCGCGGGCAGGCGCGCGGGCCGGTGCAGCAGCGGCCGGGCGTGCGGCGCGCGGCGCCGGCGCTTCGACTTCCGGCGCCGGCTTTGCAGCAGCAGCCTTGGCAGCCGCTTCAGCAGCGGCCTTCTCAGCCTCGATGCGCGCGGCTTCGGCTTCTTCGGCGGCCTTCTTGGCAGCGATGCTTTCGTCGCGGGCGCGATCCTTCTCGGCCAGCATGCGCTGTTCGTCGAGGTTGCGCTGACGCGACTCTTCGAGCTTGCGCAGGATATCCGCGCGCTCTTCGTCCGGCGTCATCGCAGGCTTGCCACCTTCCGGCTTGGTGTAGGTGCGCTTCTGGCGCACTTCCACATTGACGGTGGTCTTGCTGCGGCCGGCGTTGACGGTCACTTCCTGATGCTTGCGGCGGTTCAGGGTGATCTTCTTGGCTGCGGCCTCGGCGTCTTCGGCCGGCTGCTCTTCCTTGCCGTGCGAACGGCGGAGGAAGCCCAGCAGCTTCACTTTCTCGGTACTGGTCACGACCTGGTCGGGACCGCTGAACTTCATCCCGGCCTGGGACAGCTGTTCAAGCAGTTTCTCGACCGGCGTGTTGACCAGTTCGGCGAGCTTGCGGATGGTGGTTTGCTGCGACATTCGGATCCTATGATCTTGTTTGCGCCCCCTCGTCACGAACGAAGGCAGCGCGGAGTCTACGCCCTGAGCGGCTCAGGGCACTGTTCATCGCTGGCTCATTCGCCGCGCTCCAGGCGGGCGATCTCCTCGGCGCGGGCTGCCAGGACCAACGCCGCGGCGCGCTCCAGATCCATGCCCTCGATGCCGAACTCCAGAACCTCGTCGGCAGCCAGATCCGACAGATCCTCACTTGTGCGCACGCCGTGGCCAGCCAGCGCGTACGCGGTCGCCTCATCCATGCCCTTCAGTGCCAGCAGATCTGCTGCCGGCACACCGCCGTCAGCACCCTCTTCCACCGCCAGCGCTTCGTTGAGCAGCGCATCGCGGGCGCGGGCGCGGAGTTCTTCGACGATATCTTCGTCGAAGCCTTCCACTGCCAGCAACTCACCAACCGGCACGTAGGCGATTTCTTCCACCGTACCAAAACCTTCGGACACCAGGATGCCGGCGATTTCCTCGTCCACTTCCAGCTTGTCCATGAACAGCTGGCGAGCGACGCCCTGCTCGGCTTCCGACTTGGCGGTCACCTGGTCCTGGGTCATCACATTCAGCTGCCAACCGGTCAGGCGGCTGGCCAGGCGCACGTTCTGGCCGCCCTTGCCGATTGCCTGGGCCAGACGGTCTTCCGCCACGGCCAGGTCCATCGAATGCTTTTCTTCATCAACGATGATCGACTGGACTTCAGCCGGCGCCATCGCGTTGATGACGAAGTTGGCCGGGTTTTCGTTCCACAGCACGATATCCACGCGCTCGCCATTGAGCTCGTTGGAGACCGCCTGCACGCGCGAACCGCGCATGCCGATGCAGGCGCCGATCGGATCGGTGCGGCTGTCATGGGCCAGCACGGCGATCTTGGCGCGGTCGCCCGGGTCACGCGCACAGGCCTTGATCTCAACCAGGCCCTGGCCGACTTCCGGCACTTCCAGCTTGAACAGCTCGATCATGAATTCCGGCGCAGCGCGGCTGATGAACAGCTGCGGGCCACGCGGCTCCGAACGCACTTCAGCCAGGTAACCGCGCACGCGGTCGCCGGCACGCAGCACGTCGCGCGGAATGCCCTTGTCCTTCGGAATGAAGGCTTCGGCATTGCCGCCCAGATCGACATAGATGTTGCCGCGCTCAGCGCGCTTGACCACACCGGTGACCAGTTCGCCAACGCGGTCCTTCCACGCATCCACCACCTGCTGGCGCTCGGCTTCGCGCACACGCTGGACGATGACCTGCTTGGCAGCCTGCGCTGCAATACGGCCGAAATCGGGGTTTTCAATCTGCTCTTCGATGTAGTCACCGACTTCAACGCCGTCGGCTTCGTCCACCGCATCCATCAGACGGATCTGGCGGTCCGGCGACTCCATCACCACGTCATCAGCGACCACTTCCCAACGACGGAAAGTTTCGTAGGTGCCGTCTTTGTGGTTGATCGAAACGCGCGCCAGGACTTCTTCCTCGGCGTAACGCTTCTTCGCGGCAGAAGCCAGTGCGGCCTCGATCGCGTCAAAAATGACCTCACGCGGCACGCCCTTCTCGTTGGCGACTGCGTCAACTACCAGCAAAAGTTCCTTGCTCATCGGCTCACTCCGCGCGCGGCTTTTTGGCCGCCGTTTCGTTATTGGAATTATTCTTGGTCTTGCCCTGCTTGGGGGCCGGACCCGTCGGTTTGGTCGGCGCCAGGCCCAAAGCGGCCCAGTCCGGAATGATGCGTGCCTTGTCGATGTTGTCGAACGAAGCCACGAAGGGCTTGTTGTCGACCACGAAGGTCACCGTGCCCTGCTCCAGGTCAACCGCGACAATTTCGCCCTGCAGGCGACGGCGGTTTTCCTGCGGCAGCTTCAGGCCGACCTTGGCGGATTCTCCGATGGCGCGCTCGAACTGCTCCAGCGAGAACAGCGGACGGTCCACGCCGGGCGAAGACACTTCCAGCGTGTAATTGCCGCTGATCGGGTCCTCGACGTCCAGCTGCGCGGAAACCTCGCGGCTCACCCGCTCGCAGTCTTCGACATTGACCATGCGCTCAGGCTGCTCAGCCAGCGGCACATCGATATACAGGCGCAACGTTGCGCCGCCCGGGGCCGGCAGATATTCGGCGCCAAGCAACTCGAGCCCCAACGCCTGCACGGTGGGGCCCAGCAGATTCGCGATTTCAGTAGCCTTGTCGCTCACAGCCAGCCTTGATTCGTAAGTTAGAGAACGGTTGTCACCCAACCGGGGTTTCTGATTTCCAGAAACAGCAAAGGGCCCACATGGGCCCTTTGTCCGTTTGGATCCGATGACCGGATCCCGGTTGCAAGAACGGAAGCAGCCGTTCTTGCGAGCCCAACTTTTGCCTCATCAACACATCGTGTTGCAAAGACCGAAGCTGGTAGCGGGGGCAGGATTTGAACCTGCGACCTTCGGGTTATGAGCCCGACGAGCTGCCAGACTGCTCCACCCCGCATCAGAAGCGGAATTATGAAGTAACCAAGCCGATAATGCAAGACTTATTTACTTCGCGTTTCTCTCAAGAAGCTGGAGAAACCCGGAAAAACCCTTCCGGTTGAATCACTTATCAAGTGATTCCGACCTTTCCGCTAAGCGGTGAGGCCGTCAACTCAGGAGATGAATAATACACACTTCGCGCAGATTTGTAACGTTTTTTATTACAAATGTGCAAAAGAATTGCGCATCCACTCCATGATCGGGCCCAAACCGAGCGGCAGGAACAGCAGCAGCACGGAATTCACGCCCAACACGATACCCAGGATGCGGTCATTGTTGCGAGGCAGCGGCTCACCCACCGGCTCATCGAAGTACATGACCTTGATGACGCGCAGGTAGTAGAAGCAACCAATCACCGCACACAACACACCAACCATGGCCAGCCACAGCAGGCCACCATTGACGGCCGCGCTCAGCACCGACAGCTTGGTCCAGAAGCCCAGGAACGGCGGGATACCGGCCAGCGACGCCATGATGCACAGGACCAGGCCTGCCATCCACGGGCTGCGTGCGTTCAGGCCCTTGAAGTCTTCGATGTTCTCGGCCTCAAAACCGGCACGCGACATCGCGATGATCGCGCCGAATGCCGCGGTCGACATGATGGCGTAGGCAATGGCGTAAAACAGCGCGGCCGAATAGCCCGCCTCGCCGCCACCGGCGATGCCCATCAGCAGGAAGCCGATGTGCGACACGGTCGAGTACGCCAGCATGCGCTTCAGGTTGGTCTGGGCGATGGCCATCAGGTTACCGATGACCAGCGACAACGCGGCCAGGCCGGCCAGCACGTACTGCAGCTCGGTCGACAGCGGGCCAACGCCCATTTCCAGCAGGCGGTAGGCCATGCCGAACGCGGCCAGCTTCGGTGCCGAACTGATGAACAACGCGATCGGCGCCGGTGCACCCTGGTAGACGTCGGGCAGCCACATGTGGAACGGTGCCGCGCCCAGCTTGAAGGCAACGCCAGCGACCATGAACACCGCGCCGGTCAACAGCAGCAGGCGCTCATCGGAATGGGCGATGGACGCGTGGATCACGTCCAGGTGCAGCGAGCCGGTGGCGCCATAGATCAGCGACATGCCGTACAGCAACAGGCCCGAGGCCAAGGAACCCAGCACGATGTACTTCATGCCGGCTTCGGCCGCGAGCTTGTTCTCGCGATTGCTGGCAACCAGCGCATAGGAACACAGCGCCAGCAGTTCCAGGCCCAGGTAGACCATCAGCAGGCTGCCGGCCGAAACCAGGATCATCATGCCGGCAGTGGCGAACAGGATCAGCACCGGGATCTCGCCCTGGTACAGATTGCGCTCGCGCAGGTAGCTCCAGCCGTAGATCAGGCTCAGGCCACTGACCAGCACCACGACGGTTTTCATCACGTCGGCAGCGTTGTCACGGATGAACATCCCGTGGAATACCTCGCCCTGCCCGCCCACGCCGTTCAACAGCATGATGAAGGCGACAGCGAGGATCGCCACCGAAATGAAGTGGGTCCAGACCTTGTGCCTGGTGCTGATGAACAGATCAAGGATCAGCAGGGCAAAGGCACCGCCAATCACTACCAGTTCGGGCAGCAACGGCAGCAGGTCGGTCGTGGTCAACGGCAGAGGCGTCGGCGTGGTCATCATCAAATCCTGGAATCAATACTCTCGACGAGCCGCTTACAGCAGCTTGCTTGAAGCGATCTGCATCGCCAGATGGGCGATGGAGGGCTCCATCAGATCGGTCAGCGGCTTGGGATAGAAGCCCAGCACCAGCGTACCGACCGCAAACACGGTCATTACCAGCCACTCGCGACCATTCATGTCCTTCAGCTCGGCGACGTGGGCATTGCCCACTTCACCGAAGAACACGCGCTTGTACAGCCACAGCGAATAAGCAGCACTGATGATCAGCGTGGTAGCAGCGCCCAGAGCAACCAGCGGATTCCACTGGAATGCGGCCAACACGATCATGAACTCACCAACGAAGCCGCTGGTACCCGGCAGACCGGAATTGGCCATGAAGAACAACAGTGCGAACGCCGCAAACCAAGGCATCACATTCACCACGCCGCCGTAATCGGCGATGCGGCGACTGTGCATGCGGTCATACAGCACGCCCACGCAGGAGAACATCGCGCCGGAGACGAAACCGTGCGAAACCATCTGCACCATGGCGCCCTGCAGGCCCAGGCGGGCTGCGTCGGCACTGCCGGCGTCACGTACCAGCCACAGCGCGATGAAGGTACCCAGGGTAACGAAACCCATGTGTGCGACCGACGAATAAGCAATCAGCTTCTTCATGTCGTCCTGCACCATCGCCACCAGGCCAACGTAGATCACCGCCACCAGCGACAACGCGATCACCAGCCAGGCCCACTCGTGGCTTGCGTCCGGAACGATCGGCAGGTTGAAACGCAGGAAACCATAGCCACCGATCTTCAGTGCGATCGCCGCCAGGATCACCGAGCCGGCGGTCGGCGCTTCAACGTGCGCGTCCGGCAGCCAGGTGTGCACCGGGAACATCGGGACCTTGACCGCGAAGGCGATCAGGAAGGCGAAGAATATCCAGGTCTGCTCCTTGGCCGACAGCTGCAGCTGGTACAGGTCAACCAGCTGGAAGCTGCCACCCTTCAGGTACAGGTAGATCAGTGCCACCAGCATCAGCACCGAGCCGAGGAAGGTGTACAGGAAGAACTTCATCGCCGCGTAGATGCGACGCGGACCGCCCCAGACGCCGATGATCAGGAACATCGGGATCAGCATGGCTTCGAAGAACACGTAGAACAGCATCGCGTCGGTGGCGGCGAAAATGCCGACCGTCACGCCTTCCAGGATCAGGAAGGCCGCCACGTACTGGTTGACGCGCTTGTCGACCACGCCCCAGGCACCGATCAGGGCCAACACGCCGATCAGCGTGGTCAGCAGGATCAGGGCAATGGCGATGCCGTCGACGGCGAGGTTGTAGCCGATGTCGAACGCCGGGATCCACGGGTGCTGTTCGACGAACTGCATCACATCGGCCGCGCCGCGGTCATAGCCGCTGAGCAGACCGAGGCTGAGCAGGAAGGTGAGCAATGCGACCGCCAGGGATGCCCAACGGGCAGCCTGGGCGTTACGCAAGGCGAGGATCAATGCACCGCCGATGATCGGCAGCCAGATGAGAATGCTAAGTAGAGGCCAGTTCGACACGTCTTCTATTCCGTACAGGTCAACGCCAGAAATGCATCAGCACGCCCAACAGGGCAATCAGGCCGATGATCATCGCGAACGCGTAGTGGTAGAGGAAACCGGATTGGGTGCGGCGCAACAGGTTGGCAGCCAGGTCGACCAGACGCGCCGAACCATTGACCATCACCCCATCAACGACCGTGCTATCAACGGCACGGGCGGCCTTGCCGAGCTGCACACCACCGCCGGCAAAGCCGTCGATCCAGAGCTTGTCGAAGCCGTACTTGTTTTCCAGCACCGAAACCACCGGTGCCAGGGTCTTGCGAGCCTGTCCTGCCAGTTCCGGCTTCCAGATGTAGAACACCCAGGCCAGCGCGAAACCTGCAACCGTCAGCCAGAACGCAGGCATCTGCATGCCGTGTATCGCATAGGCCACCGAACCGTGCCAGAACTCCTTGCCGACTTCGGCAATGGTGTCACGCGCAGGGTCGTAGAAGTCGACGATGCCGGTGAAGAACGACATGGCCTGGCCGGGGATGCCGCCAGCGGCAGCATGGCCATCCCAGCCGGTACCAAACAGCATCGGGCCGATGGTGAAGAAGCCGATCAGGATGGACGGAATAGCCAGCAGGATCAGCGGCACGGTCACCACCAGCGGCGACTCGTGCGGCTCGTGCGCACCATGACCGTGGTGGTCATCGTGGCCGTGGCCATGATCGGCGTGGTGATCATCATGTGCGTCGCGGAAGCGTTCCTTGCCGAAGAAGGTCAGGAACAGCAGGCGGAAGCTGTAGAAACTGGTGACGATCACGCCACCGAGCACCGCCCAGTAACCGTACAGGGCAACCCAGCCAGCATCGGCAGCATGCGCGTGCATCGCGGCCGCTTCGATGATGGTGTCCTTCGAGTAGAAACCGGCGAAGAACGGCGTACCCACCAGGGCCAACGTACCGATCCACATGGTGATGTGGGTGATCGGCATGTACTTGCGCAGGCCGCCCATCTTCATCATGTTCTGCTCATGGTGCATGCCCATGATCACCGAACCGGCCCCCAGGAACAGCAGCGCCTTGAAGAAGGCGTGGGTCATCAGGTGGAACACGGCGCCCGAGTAGGCCGACACGCCCAGTGCAACCGTCATGTAGCCCAGCTGCGACAAGGTCGAATAGGCAACCACGCGCTTGATGTCGGTCTGCACGATGCCGATCAGGCCGGTGAAGAACGCGGTGGTGGCACCGATGAACAGGATGAAGTCCAGCGCGGTCTGAGACAGCTCGAACAGCGGCGACATGCGGGTCACCATGAAGATACCCGCGGTAACCATGGTCGCGGCGTGGATCAGTGCCGAGATCGGGGTCGGGCCTTCCATCGAGTCCGGCAGCCAAACGTGCAGCGGCACCTGTGCCGACTTGCCCATCGCACCGATGAACAGGCAGATGCAGATGATGGTCGCCACGCTCCACTGGTTGTCGCCGATCAGCTGCACCATGGCGTGACCGGTCGTGTCGGTACCCAGCACCGTGCTGGCATTGGCGAACACGGTGGCGTAGTCCAGCGAGCCGAAGGCCCACAGGATGCCAGCGATGCCGAGCAGGAAGCCGAAGTCACCAACGCGATTGACCAGGAAGGCCTTCATGTTGGCGAAGATAGCCGTGGGCTTCTTGAAGTAGAAACCGATCAGCAGGTACGACACCAGGCCCACCGCTTCCCAGCCAAAGAACAGCTGCAGGAAGTTGTTGCTCATCACCAGGGTGAGCATCGAGAAGGTGAACAGCGAGATGTAGCTGAAGAAACGCTGGTAGCCGTCATCTTCGGACATGTAGCCGATCGAGTAGATGTGGACCAGCAGCGACACGAAGGTCACCACCACCATCATCATCGCGGTCATGCGGTCGATCATGAAACCGACGTGGGCCGCGTACTGGCCGACTTCAAAGAAGGTGTAGACGTTCTGGTTGTACGGCTGCGCCCCGCCCCACAACAGCTGGGAGAAGATGTAGGCCGACAGGCCGCAGCTGATGGCCACGCCCAGGATGGTGATGTACTGGGCGCCCTTGCGCCCCACCTGACGACCGAACAGGCCGGCGATGATGCTGCCGAACAGTGGTGCAAGCACCACTGCAATCAACAGACTCTTGGAGAGAGTGATTTCCATCTTCGGATCAGCCCTTCAGCGAATCGACTTCGCCCACGTTGATGGTGTGGCGAGTACGGAACAAGGTCACCAGGATCGCGAGGCCGATTGCAGCTTCGGCCGCGGCCACGGTCAGGATGAAGAACACGAACAGCTGACCGGCGGTGTCGCCCAGCTCACGCGAGAAGGCGATGAAGTTGATGTTCACCGACAACAGCATCAGTTCGATCGACATCAACAACACGATGATGTTCTTGCGGTTGAGGAAGATGCCGGCAACGCTGATGCAGAACATCACCGCGCCCAGCGCAAGCATATGGCCCAGGGAAATCATGGCTTGGCCTCCTCGCCACCGTCATGTTGCGTATCGACCTGCACCACCGGCTTCTCGGCGGCCATCTTGACCATGCGCAGGCGGTCTTTTGCCTTGGTCATGGTCTGCTCGGTCGGGTTCTGCGTCTTCAGGCCTTCGCGACGGCGCAGGGTCAGCATCACGGCTGCAACCACGGCGACGGTCAGGATCACGGCCGCGAACTCGAACGGCAGCAGGTATTCAGTGAACAGGCTGCGTGCCAGCCAGGTGATGTTGGACGTATCGGCGGCCACCGCAGCGGCGTTGTCCACCGGGAACGGCGCGGTACGTGCCTTGACCCCGATCAGGGTCAGCATCTGCACCAGCATCACCACCGCGACCACCAGGCCGACCGGCAGGTAACGCACCCAGCCTTCACGCAGGTTGGTGGTGTCGATGTCCAGCATCATCACCACGAACAGGAACAACACCATCACCGCGCCGACATAGACCAGCACCAGGGTGACGCCAAGGAACTCCGCCCCCACCAGCAGCCATACGCAGGCGATGGAGAAGAAGGTCAGGATCAAGCACAGCACGGCGTACACCGGGTTGCGCACACTGATCACCGCTGCCGCGGAAATGCCGGCAATGATGGAGAAGAACCAGAAAGCAATATTTACCCAATCCATCTCAAGACCTCAGCGGAAGGCGGCGTCGGCGGCACGGCGCTCGGCGATTTCGGCTTCAAGCCGGTCGCCAATTGCCAGCAGCTGCGGCTTGGTGATGACGTTCTCGCCACGCTTCTCGAAGTGGTACTCGAGAATGTGGGTCTCGACGATCGAGTCTACCGGGCAGCTTTCTTCGCAGAAGCCGCAGAAGATGCACTTGAACAGATCGATTTCGTAACGCGTGGTACGGCGGGTACCGTCTTCGCGCTTGGCCGAGTCGATGGTGATCGCCAATGCCGGGCACACCGCTTCGCACAGTTTGCAGGCGATGCAGCGTTCTTCACCGTTGGGGTAACGGCGCAGGGCGTGCAGGCCACGGAAACGCGGCGACTGCGGGAACTTCTCCATCGGGTACATCACGGTGTACTTGGGCTTGAACGTGTATTTCAACGTCAGCCACAAGCCGCCGAGCAACTCCAGGAGCAGCAGGCTTTTGAAATAGTGGGTGATCTTATTCATGAATCAAACGCCCTTCTGGATCACGCCGTAGAACACCATCAGTGCCGTCACCGCGATCCAGAAAATGGTCAACGGGATGAACACCTTCCAGCCCAGACGCATGATCTGGTCATAACGGAAGCGCGGGAAGCTGGCACGGAACCAGATGTACGCACTGGCGAAGAACAGCACCTTGAGCAGCAACCACGGCCAACCGCCGGTCCAGATCCAGTTGATCCACGGCGAGATGTCGGCCGTGATCCAACCCTGGAGCGGGCTCAGCCAGCCACCGAGGAAGAAGATCGAGATCAGGAAGCTGACCAGGATCATGTTGGCGTACTCGGCCAGGAAGAACAGTGCGAACGCACCGCCGGAGTACTCCACCATGTGGCCGGCAACGATTTCCGACTCGCCTTCCACCACGTCGAACGGCGCGCGGTTGGTTTCGGCAACGCCGGACACCCAGTACACGACGAACAGCGGGAACAGCGGCAGCAGGAACCAGTCGAACAGACCCGAATTGCCCTTCTGCGCCAGCACGATGTCGGTCAGGTTCAAGCTACCGGCGGCAATCATCACGCCGACCAGGGCGAAGCCCATCGCGATTTCGTAGCTGACCACCTGAGCGGCCGAACGCATCGCACCGAGGAAGGCGTACTTGGAGTTGGAAGCCCAACCCGCGAGGATCACGCCGTACACGCCCAGCGAGGTCATCGCCAGCAGGTACAACAGACCAACGTTGGCGTTGGACAGCACCAGCTTGTAGTCGAACGGAACCACCGCCCACGCCGCGAACGAAGGTGCCAGCACGATCAGCGGCGCGATGATGTACATCGCCTTGTGTGCGCTGGCCGGGGCAATGATTTCCTTGAACAGCAGCTTGGTGACGTCGGCGAAGGCCTGCAGCAGGCCGCCCAGACCGACATACATCGGCCCGTGGCGCACGTGCATCCAGCCGATCAGCTTGCGCTCCCACAACACGTAGAAGGCAACCGAAATGATCACCGGCATGGCGATCAAGAGGATCTTGATCACCGTCCACAGCACGATGCCGATGTCACCCAGGGACATGAACCACTGGAACAAGGGCTCGATCGCGTTTAACAGCAACTCGTTCATGCAGCCACCACCGTTACCCGAGCGGCACCCAGCGGCGCGGTTGCGCCGTGGCCCGATTCAATCCACACCGTACCGGCGGCGACGCGTGAGTCGACCACGACCGACAGCGTGGCGCGACCAGCGTCGGTACCAACCTTGGCCATCTGGCCTTCGCTCAGCTGCAGACGCGCGGCGTCGTCGGCATTGAGCACGATGCGCGGATCGTTGTTGAGCGGATGCGACTGCAGCGCCTGTGCGCGACGCACGACGGCATCGGTGCGGTAGATCGCCGGGGTCGAAGCCACTTCGAAGCCCTCGCCTGCCAGCTGCGGCTGCGCCGAAGCGGCAACCTTGACCGTGACCGGCTGCAGGCCGGCACGCAGGCCTGCCAGATCGGTGAAACCGAAACCGGCCAACTGCATGTCACCACCCAGCGCACGCAGCACGCGCCAGCCCTCGCGGGCCTCGCCCTGCAGCTTGCCACCAGCACGGGCGACCTGGTTGCGGCCATCCAGATTGGTCAGCGTTGCGTCGATTTCCGGCAGCGCGCCAATCGGCAGGATTACATCGGCCACATCGCGGGTCGAGGTGCAGGCGAAGTGGCTGAAGGCCACGACCTTGGCACCGGCCAGCGCCTTGCGTGCAGCGGCGGTATCGGCGAAGTCCAGGCCCGGCTCGATGCCGTACAGGGCATAGGCCTTGCGCGGCTGCGCCAGCATTGCATTGACGTCCTTGCCGGCCGGCAGCACGCCAACCTGGGCCAGACCCACGGCATTCGCACCCTGCGGGATGCGGCACAGCTTGGCGCCGGTGGCAGCGGCAAACGCACTGGCAGCAGCACGGATGGCAGCGGCCTGCGGGTGATTCTCGGCAATCGCGCCGACGATGATGACGGTGTTGTTGCCGCCCTTCACCGCGTCGACCAGCTGCGCGTTGCCCAGCGTCTCGACGAAGCGCGACGGTGCAACGATGTGCTTGCCAGCCAGCTTGAACGCGAAGTCGAAATCGACCGGGTTGATCGAATGGATCTTGGCGCCGTTGGTGGTCTGCGCCTTGCGCAGGCGAGCATGCAGCAGCGGCAGTTCGTGGCGGATATTGCTACCCAGCACGACGATCTGATCGGCGTGTTCGATGTCGGCCAGCGACATGCCGAACCCTTCGGCAACCGGCGCATCGGAGAAATCGCGGTTGTTGATGCGGTGGTCGATGTTGTTCGAACCCAGGCCAGCAGCCAGGCGGGCCAGCAATGCGCCCTCCTCGTTCGAGGTTGCCGGGTGCACCAGCACGCCGAGCTCATCGCCACGGTTGGCTTCGAAGATTTCGCGGGCAGCGGCCAGACCTTCGGCCCAGCTCACTTCCTTCCACTCGCCATTGACCTTCTGCAGCGGCTTGACCGCGCGGTCGGCCGCATACAGGCCCTGGTGCGAATAACGATCGCGATCGGACAGCCAGCACTCGTTGACCAGTTCGTTGTCACGCGGCACCGCACGCAGCACTTCGCCGCGACGGGTGTGCAGGAACAGGTTCGAGCCCATCGCGTCGTGGTAACCCAGCGACTCGCGTGCAGTCAGTTCCCACGGACGTGCCTTGAACTGGAACACCTTGTTGGTCAGCGCGCCGACCGGGCACACGTCGATGACGTTGCCGGACAGCTCGGTGGTCAGCGGCTTGCCGTCATAGGTGCCGATCTGCAGGTTTTCACCACGCGACATGCCACCCAGCTCGTAGGTGCCAGCGACTTCAGCGGTGAAGCGCACGCAACGGGTGCACTGGATGCAGCGGGTCATCTCGGTGGCGACCAGCGGCCCCATGTCCTCGTCGACAACGACGCGCTTGCGCTCGTTGAAGCGACTGACCGAACGGCCGTAACCCAGCGACACGTCCTGCAGCTCGCACTCGCCGCCCTGATCGCAGATCGGGCAGTCCAGCGGGTGGTTGATGAGCAG
Source organism: Stenotrophomonas sp. STEN063 (assembly GCF_056854515.1). Taxonomy (NCBI): domain Bacteria; kingdom Pseudomonadati; phylum Pseudomonadota; class Gammaproteobacteria; order Lysobacterales; family Lysobacteraceae; genus Stenotrophomonas; species Stenotrophomonas sp. STEN063. Next base: position 10,353 of record NZ_JBXFWF010000059.1, on the reverse strand, counting down.
AAACTCCATCACCGAACGCTGGTACTTGAGCGCCTTCTCGTTGCGGGTCTGGATCTTCATGCCATCCATGACCGGGGTAGCGCAGGCCGGCGACGGCTTGGGCGACTTTTCAACGTCGACCAGGCACATGCGGCAGTTTGCGGCGATCGGCAGCTTCTCGTGGTAGCAGAAGCGCGGAATCGGGATGCCAGCCTTGTCGGCGGCCTGGATGATCATCGAACCCTTGGGTACGACCAGGGACTGACCATCGATATCGATGGTCACGTGATCCGGCGGTACATTGGGATTTACCGGTTGCGCGCTCATGCGGCAGCAGTCTCCACCTTCTTGCCGTCAACCATCGAATGACCGTTGACGATGTAGTACTCGAATTCGTTCCAGAACTGGCGCAGGAAGCCTTGAATCGGCCACGCTGCCGCCTCACCGAACGCACAGATGGTGTGGCCTTCGATCTGGCCGGCAACCGTCTTCAGCTGGTGCAGGTCTTCCATCGTGGCCTGGCCGGCGACGATGCGCTCCAGCACGCGATGCATCCAGCCGGTGCCTTCACGGCACGGGGTGCACTGGCCACAGGATTCCTTGTGGAAGAACTGGCTGATGCGGCAGGCGAACTTGACGCAGCAGACGCTGTCATCCAGCACCACGATGGCACCCGAACCCAGGCCCGAGCCCAGTGCACGAATGGTGTCGTAGTCCATCGCCAGCCCGTTGAGCTGCTCGGCGGTCAGCACCGGCATCGACACGCCGCCCGGGATTGCGCCCTTCAGCTTGCGGCCCGGACGCAGGCCACCGGCCATCGCCAGCAGGTCGTCGAAAGTGGTGCCCAACGGCACTTCGAAGTTGCCGCCCTTGGTCACGCAGCCGGAAACCGAGAAGCACTTCGGGCCGCCGTTATTGGTCAGGCTCAGGTTCTTGAACCACTCCGCGCCGTTGCGGATGATCGCCGGCACCGAGGCATAGGTCTCGGTGTTGTTGATCGTGGTCGGCTTGCCGTACAGGCCGAAGTTGGCCGGGAACGGCGGCTTGTAACGCGGCTGGCCCTTCTTGCCTTCCAGCGATTCCATCAGTGCGGTTTCTTCGCCGCAGATGTAGGCGCCGGCGCCGAGTGCGCCATAGATATCGATGTCGCAACCGCTGCCCAGCACGTTCTTGCCGAGCCAGCCGTGCTTGTAGGCATCGGCCAGGGCCTGCTCGAAGTGCTCGAACGGCTCGTGGTGGAACTCACCGCGCAGGTAGTTGTACGCCGCGGTCGAGCCGGTGGCGTAGCAGGCAATCGCCATGCCTTCCACGACCGAATGCGGGTTGTAACGCAGGATGTCGCGGTCCTTGCAGGTGCCCGGCTCGGATTCATCCGAGTTGCAGAGGATGTACTTCTGCACATCGCCCTTGGGCATGAAGGACCACTTCAGGCCGGTCGGGAAGCCAGCGCCGCCACGGCCACGCAGGCCGGACTGCTTGACCATCTCGATGACGTCGGCCGGCGGGATCTTCTCTTCGAGGATCTTGCGCAGCGCGGCGTAGCCACCGGTCTTCAGATAGCTTTCGTACGACCACGGGGTGTCGTAATGCAGCGTGGTGTAGACCACGTTGTGCGGAAGCGGCGCCGGTCCGACCGGGCCCTTGGATTCGTGGTGTGCCATGCCTTACTCCAGCCCGTCCAGCAGCGCATCGACCTGGTCCAGCGTCAGGCGCTCGTGGTAATGGCCGTTGATGACCATCATCGGCGCACCGGCGCAACCAGCCAGGCACTCTTCCTCTTTCTTGAGGTAGACGCGGCCGTCGGCGGTCGATTCACCGTGCTTGATGCCCAGCTTCTTCTCGCAATGGCGGACGATGTCGTCGGCGCCATTGAGCCAGCAGCTGACGTTGGTGCAGATGGCCACGTTGTTGCGGCCAACCTTCTCGGTCTCGAACATCGAGTAGAAGGTTGCAACTTCGTACGCCCACACGAACGGCAGGTCCAGGTACTTGGCCACGCCCGCGATAAGCTCGTCGCTCAGCCAGCCCTGGTTCTGCTCCTGTGCGGCATGCAGACCCTGCAGCACCGCCGAACGCTTGCGGTCCGGCGGAAACTTGGACAGCCAGTGATCGATGTGAGCGCGCGTCTTGTCGCTCAACACCACCATCGGGTCGACGTTGCGCGCCGCCTCGAAATTACCCGTCGCCTTCATAGGCCGACCTCAACGAATACCAAAAGCTGAAAAACCGATGCCTGCGGCGGCAGGACCGCGCAGGCAACGGACGATGTCTGATCCGCCGGCATTACCGGTCAACCTCACCGAACACGAGGTCGTAGGTGCCGATCATTGCCACCACGTCGGCCAGCATGTGGCCGCGCACGACCGAGTCGATCGAGGACAGGTGGGCGAAGCCCGGCGCGCGCAGGTGGGCGCGGAACGGCTTGTTGGCACCGTCGGAGACCAGGTAGCAACCGAATTCACCCTTGGGCGCTTCAACCGCCGCATAGGTTTCACCGGCCGGCACGCAGTAGCCTTCACTGAACAGCTTGAAGTGATGGATCAGCGCTTCCATGTCGTCCTTCATCTCGGCGCGAGCCGGCGGGGCGACCTTGAAGTTCTTGACCATCACCGGGCCCGGATTGGCCTTCAGCCAAGCCACGCACTGCTTGATGATGCGGTTGGATTCACGCATTTCGGCGACGCGGACCAGGTAACGGTCATAGCAGTCACCCTTGGTGCCCAGCGGCAAGTCGAAATCGACCGCGTCGTACTTGGCGTACGGCTGCTTCTTGCGCAGATCCCAGGCAATACCCGAACCACGCAGCATCACGCCGGTCATGCCCCAGGCCAGCGCATGTTCCGGGGTGATCACGCCAATGCCGACGGTACGCTGTTTCCAGATGCGGTTGTCGGTCAGCAGGGTTTCGTATTCGTCAACGCGACCCGGGAATTCCTTGGTGAAGTTCTCCAGGAAGTCGAGCAGCGAGCCTTCGCGCGAAGCATTCAGGCGCTTCAGCGCATTGCCCTTGTGCCAACGCGATTCCTTGTACTTCGGCATCGTGTCCGGCAGGTCGCGATAGACGCCACCCGGGCGGTAGTACGCCGCATGCATGCGCGCGCCGGAGACTGCTTCGTAGCAGTCCATCAGCTCTTCACGCTCACGGAAGGCATACAGCATCACCGCCATCGCGCCCAGATCGAGCGCGTTGGAACCCAGCCACATCAAGTGGTTCAGGATGCGGGTGATTTCATCGAACATGGTGCGGATGTACTGCGCACGCTCGGGCACCTCGATACCCACCAGGGTTTCGATCGCGCGGACATAAGCGTGCTCGTTGCACATCATCGAGCAGTAATCCAGGCGATCCATGTAACCGATCGACTGGTTGAACGGCTTGGATTCGGCCAGCTTCTCGGTCGCGCGGTGCAGCAGGCCGATATGCGGATCGGCGCGCATGATGGTCTCGCCGTCCATTTCCAGGATCAGGCGCAGCACACCGTGCGCGGCCGGATGCTGCGGGCCGAAGTTCATGGTGTAGTTGCGGATTTCCTGCTTGGCTTCGGCAGGATTGCTCGCAAAGGCCTGCGAAGCCTGGTGGAATTCCTTCTTTACGTCCGCACTCACTTGCTTGCCTCCGTCTGCGCGCGCTCGCCTTCAGCGGTCTGGAAACGGGCATCGTCGCGGATAACACGCGGCACGCCTACGCGCGGTTCGACCGAAGTCACCGGCTCGTAGACCACACGCTTCTTTTCTTCGTCGTAGCGCACTTCGACATTGCCGATCAGCGGGAAATCCTTGCGGAAAGGATGGCCCACGAAACCGTAGTCGGTCAGGATGCGACGCAGGTCCGGGTGACCTTCGAAGATCACGCCATACAGGTCGAACGCTTCGCGCTCGAACCAGTTCAGGCCCGGATAGATATCGGTCAGCGAGGCCACCACTGGCAGCGATTCGCTGGGTGCGTAGCAACGGATGCGCAGCAGCTGGTTGTGCTGGTAGGAGCGCAACTGGCAGACCACCGCGAAACGCTGCTTCGGCAGTGCGTCCGGCTGCGCGCCTTCGGCGGTTTCGTGGCTGGGGAACTCACCCCAGGCGAAACGACCTGCGCCGCTGCCTTCCACACCACGGCTGAAGCCGTGCGAGGAAACGTCCGAGGTATCCCACTCGTCGCTGCCGTAACCGAGGTAATCGACGCCGCACAGGTCGGTGGCGTGCTCGAAGCCGAGTTCATCACGCAGCGCCAGAGCGGTTGCGTGCCAATCGGCAACAGCCACTTCCAGCGTTACTTCGCCGCGCGGTTCGACCACCACAACCTGCGCACCGGCAAAACGGGCGCGAAGTTTATCGATGAGAGAAGGTGCTTGCTGGGCCATGGGGCTGGCGTGCTCTTGATTTGAAAGGGGGTCAGCGTGCGATGGTCTGGGTGCGCCAGATCTTCTTCTGCAGCTGCAAAATGCCGTACACCAGCGCCTCGGCGGTCGGCGGGCAGCCCGGGACGTAGACGTCCACCGGCACCACACGATCGCAACCGCGCACCACTGCATAGGAATAATGGTAATAACCGCCACCGTTGGCGCAGCTACCCATCGAGATGACCCACTTCGGGTCCGGCATCTGGTCGTAGACCTTGCGCAGCGCCGGGGCCATCTTGTTGACCAGGGTGCCGGCCACGATCATCACGTCGGACTGACGCGGCGAGGGACGGAACACCACGCCATAACGATCAAGGTCCAGACGCGCCGCACCGGCGTGCATCATTTCCACCGCGCAGCAGGCCAGACCGAAGGTCATGGGCCACATCGAGCCGGTACGTGCCCAGTTCAACAGCGCGTCAACGCTGGTGGTCACATAGCCCTTCTCGAGCAGGGGGTTATCGCCTTCAGGCCGCAGAATGTCATCAACCCGCCCTTCCGGGACGGGGTTGTTCATCAGGCCGTCGAGAGTTTGGATCACTCCCATTCCAGCGCTCCCTTCTTCCACACGTAGATAAAGCCGAGGAACAGCATGCCCACGAACAAGCCCATGGTGACCAGCGAACGGGCGCCGAGCTCCATGAACACCTGGGTCCAGGGCACAATGAAGATGATTTCCAGGTCAAAGACGATGAACTGGATGGCGATGAGGTAGTAGCGCACGTCGAACTTCATGCGCGCGTTCTCGAACGCCTCGAAGCCACACTCGTAGGCGGAGAGTTTCTCGGTGTCCGGCGAACGCGGAGCGAGGAACCGACCGATCAACATCAGCGCAACGCCAATGCCGGTGGCGACGATCAGAAACAGCAGAGACGGCAAATATTCGGCCAGCACAGCGATTCTCTCTTGCCTCTGCCCGGGACACCTGCAGGTGCCAAGGCATGGGGGATGAACGGGACTTGCCACGACGGGAAGCTGCTGCAACCCGTGTACCCGCATAAAACAATGGTGCCCAAGAGGGGACTCGAACCCCTACGACTCTCGTCGCTACCACCTCAAGGTAGTGCGTCTACCAATTCCGCCACCTGGGCTTACGTCAGCGCAGCTGCTTCGCAGTGCGCCGCGTATTGTAACCGTCTTCAGTCTTTCTGTGCGGGTTCAGCGGGCTTTTCTTCGCTCTTGGCCGGAATATTTTCCGCCGGGGCCGTTGCCTGCGGCACTTCACCCACGGCAGCGGCGGCTGGAGCCGCCGGAACGGCCTGCAACTCACCTGCCGGAACCGCCGGCGCAGCAGCCGGAGCCACCGTCTCAACCGTACCCATCAGGCCCACGCCCTGGTCCGCCGGACGCGAACCGTGGCTGGCGTACCATGCCATGAACAAGCTGATGCCGAAAAACACCACGGCCAGCCATTTGGTGCTCTTGGACAGGAAGTTGGACGCGCCACGCGCGCCAAACACCGTACCCGACGCACCGGCACCAAAACCCGAACCAGCGGCAGCACCAGAGCCACGCTGCATCAGGATCAGCGCGATCATCGCGAGCGCCACCAGCACATAGACCACATTGAGGATCAACATCAGCATTTTTGAAATCCGTCCCGGACAATTACCCGTTAGCGACTGGCAGCCGCCCTCGCGATGGCCAGAAAATCAGCCGCCACCAGCGAAGCGCCACCTACCAGCCCGCCATCGACGTCAGGCTGTGAAAACAGCTCTGCTGCGTTGTCGGGCTTGACGCTGCCGCCATAAAGGATCGACAACGAATCGGCAATTCTAGCATCGCGCTCGGCGACTACGCCACGAATGAACGCATGCACGGCCTGCGCCTGCTCCGGCGTGGCGGTACGACCGGTGCCAATTGCCCAGATCGGCTCATACGCCACCACCGCCTTGGCGAAGGCCTGCACCCCGGCCAGGTCCAGTACTGGCGCCAGCTGCGAGGCAATCACCGCCTCGGTCTGCGCGGTCTCACGCTGCTCCAGCGTCTCACCTACGCATAAGACTGGGATCAGACCAGCATTGATCGCAGCAACGAACTTGCGCGCAACCAGCTCACTGCTTTCGTTGTGATACTGCCGGCGCTCGGAGTGGCCGACCAAGCCGTGGGTGGCACCGACGTCCACCAGCATGCTGGCCGAAACCTCACCCGTGTAGGCGCCCTTTTCGTTGCTGCTGACATCCTGCGAGCCAAAAGCCAGCTCCGTCTCCTCGAAATCCTCGACCAGATCCCCCAGGTAAGGCAACGGCGGCAGGATCACCAGACTCACACCAGGCAGCGGCAGGCCCGCGGCCACCTGCCCGACCAGATCGGTGGCGAATTGCCGGCTGCCATGCAGCTTCCAGTTACCAGCAACGATTTTTTGGCGCATTCAGGCATAACTCCCCGGTAAAAAGTATCGGCAAAGGATAGCCGATATGCGGACATCGGCAGGACAAGCTGCGGACAACGGAAGACAAGACGCAAAAACGCCGCCGGGCCTTGGCCGCGGCGGCGCGATAGGACAGCTGGCGAAACCAGCGCCGGCTTACTTCAGCTTGATTTCGCGCAGGCGCTCTTCCAGGAAACCATGGGCGGTGATCGCCTCCGGATAGCGGCTCGGATTCTCCGCAGTGATGCACGAAGGCAACACGTCGATCAGGAAGTCCGGGTTCGGGTGCAGGAAGAACGGCACCGAGTAGCGCGGCTTGCGTGCCAGCTCACCCGGGGGATTGACCACGCGATGGATGGTGGACGGGTACACATGGTTGGTCAGGCGCTGCAGCATGTCGCCGATGTTGACCACGATGGTGTCGGCGTCGGAGGTGAACGGGACCCACTCACCTTCATGCGACTGCACTTCCAAACCGGCCGCACTGGCACCAACCAGCAAGGTGATGAAGTTGATGTCGCCATGTGCGCCAGCGCGCACGTTGGGGATGTCATCGGTGGTGATCGGCGGATAGTGGATCGGGCGCAGGATCGAGTTGCCGTTGTTGGTCTTGTCGGCAAAGAAGGTCTCGGGCAGGCCAATGTGCAGGGCCAGGGCCGACAGCACGCGCGAGCCCAGCTGGTCCAGCTTCTGGTACAGGCCGTACCCATGCTCCTTGAAGCCGGGGACTTCGCTCGGCCACAGGTTCGGCGGCATCACCTCACGGTACTTGGAGTCATCGGCGATCTCGCGGCCGATATGCCAGAACTCCTTCAGGTCGAAATGCTTGGAACCCTTGGCGGTTTCCACACCGAACTGGGTATAGCCACGCGCACCGCCACCGCCAGCGATGTGGTACTGCTTCTTCACATCTTCAGGCAGCGCGAAGAATGCCTTGAACACGTCATACGCGGCGTCGATCTCCGCCTGCGGGATGCCGTGGTTGCGAATACCCGCAAAACCCCACTGACGATACGCCGCGCCCAGTTCGGCCACGAAGGCCTCACGGTCGGTATCGAAACGGGTGATGTCGAGGGTGGGAATGCGGGAACTCATACAAAACTCCAAGGAAAGGAACGGAATGCCGGCTATTGGAACCGACATCCCGGCAACACCACTATGATCCAGCTCAAACCTGTGCGGCAGCCGAACGAACCGCCTCGGCCAGCGCCTCAAGCGTAGCGCTCATCAGCCCGGCCTCATCGGCCTCGACAGTGACCCGCACCACCGGCTCGGTACCCGACGGCCGCAGGAATGCCCTGCCCCGCCCGGCCACCGCGGCCTGCGCGGCCGCCAGCGCAGCCTGTACTGGCGCACTTGCAACCACTTCGCGCGCCCCGCTTTCCAGGCGCACATTGATCGTCTTCTGCGGCACCATCACCAGCCCCTGCAGCGCCTGCCGCAGGTTCACACCGGCACCACCAAGCACTTCCAGCACCTGCAAGGCACTGACAATGGCATCACCGGTGGTAGCCCGGTCCAGGCACAGGATGTGGCCAGAGGCTTCGCCGCCGAGCACGCCATTGCCCTCAACCAGGGTCTGGTGCACGTAGCGGTCGCCAACGTTGGCGCGGACAAACGGAATGCCCAGACGCTCCAGCGCCTGCTCCATCCCGTAATTGGTCATCAACGTGCCGACCACCGGGCCACGCAGGCGACCATTGGCCTGCCACGCCTTGGCCAGCACATACAACAAGCCATCGCCATCCACTGCAGCACCGGTGTGATCGACCATCAATACGCGATCACCATCGCCATCGAAGGCGATACCGATATCGGCACCGACCTCGACCACCTTGCGCGCCAGACTGTCGATGTGCATCGAACCCACGCCATCATTGATGTTGATGCCGTTCGGCTCGGCGCCGATCGCGGTCACCTCCGCCCCCAGCTCGCGGAACAACAGCGGCGCGACGTGATAGGTAGCGCCATGGGCGCAGTCGAGTACGACCTTGAGCCCGCGCAGGTAGAAGTCACGCGGCACGCTGGCCTTGCAGAACTCGATGTAACGGCCGACCGCATCACGCGCGCGCACCGCCTTGCCGAGCTGCTCGGATTCCACCGTCGAGAACGGCTGATCCATCGCCGCCTCCAGCGCCAGCTCGGTGGCGTCGTCGAGCTTCTCGCCTTCGGCGGAGAAGAACTTGATGCCGTTGTCGTAATGCGGATTGTGCGAGGCACTGATGACAATGCCGGCATCGGCACCCAGCGTATGCGCAAGGAAAGCCACCGCTGGGGTCGGCATCGGCCCAATCAACTGCACGTTGGCACCTGCGGCAACCAGGCCCGCTTCCAATGCCGACTCGAACATATAACCGGAGATGCGCGTGTCCTTGCCGATCACCACGGTCGGCTGGGTCCCGCCGCTGCGCGCAACCAGCACGCGCCCAAGCGCATTGCCGACACGCAGCACGAAATCAGCGGAAATGACGCCCTTGCCGACCCGGCCGCGGATGCCGTCGGTGCCAAAATACTTGCGCGTGCTCATCAGGCAGCGGCTTCCTCGTGCTGCGGTTGACGGCCCAGCATGGCCAACAGCTCGGCCAGTCGGTCACGCATTTCGCGGCGGTCACAGATCTGGTCGATGGCGCCATGCTCGAGCAGGAACTCCGAGCGCTGGAAGCCTTCCGGCAGCTTTTCGCGCACGGTCTGCTCGATCACGCGCGGACCGGCAAAGCCGATCAGCGCCTGCGGCTCGGCGATGTTGATGTCGCCAAGCATTGCGAACGAGGCCGACACGCCACCGGTGGTGGGATGGGTCAGTACCGAGATATAGGGCAAGCCGGCTTCACGCAGCTTGGCCAGCGCGGCCGAGGTCTTGGCCATCTGCATCAGCGAGAACAGGCCTTCCTGCATGCGGGCACCGCCGGAGGCGGAGAAGCACACGTAAGGGGAGCCGATTTCCAGCGCCGTCTCTGCAGCCAGTGCGAAGCGCTCGCCAACCACCGAGCCCATCGAACCACCCATGAAGGCGAAATCGAAGGAAGAAGCCACCAGCGGGCGGCCCTTCAGCAAGCCGCGCATGGCGACCAGCGCGTCGTACTCGCCGGTGTTCTTCTGGCTGGCCTTGATACGTTCGACGTATTTCTTCTGGTCCTTGAACTTGAGCACGTCGGTCGGCCCGAGGCGGGCAGCGATCTCGCTGGTGCTGTCAGCGTCAAACAACGAAGCCAGGCGCGCACGCGCACGGATGGCCATGTGGTGCCCGCACTTCGGGCAGACCTCCAGGTTTTCTTCCAGCTCCGGGCGGTACAGGGCCGCACCGCAGCTACTGCATTTTTCCCACAGCCCCTCGGGGACGCTGCGTTTTTTGGAGGGCGTGTTGTCGGTACGGATGCCGGACGGCATCAACTTGCTGAGCCAACTCATGCGGGATGACAATTCCGTTCAGGGTGGCCTCGCGGCCACGACAGGGCCCACAGTCTAGCTCACCACTGCGACCAAGTCGCAGCACCAGATCTGGCGCAATCCCTACTGCCGCGTATGTTTGCAGTGCAATGCCGGGACACTGTAGTGCCGAGCCATGCTCGGCAAGGGGCTTTACCGGGAACGCCCCCTGCCGAGCATGGC
>NZ_JBXFWF010000058.1:0-30526 GCF_056854515.1 Stenotrophomonas sp. STEN063 | reverse complement strand
CGCTCCGCGCGCTTCCAAGATCAACTGCGCTGGCCCCCCGCTCGCCCGCCCCCTTCGGGGCTGGCACTATACCCTTAACACGCGGGCCGGGGGTGGCCGGCCCACTACGCTGCTATCTGTAGAAATCGGCAATCTGATCGGTGAACTGCTGCGGGTTGGCACCCACAAGATTGGTCAACACCACCACCGCCAGGCCTTCGTCCGGATAGACCACGAACGCCGCCCGTGCGCCACCGAAGCTGCTGATCTGGCGCTTTCCCGCCGGCCCCGATACTGGCCAGCCCGCGGCCCAATCACCTTCACTGCCATCGTTCAGACGTTCTGGCGTCCACATCTGCGTCAGGCTGTCAGCACGCAGCACGCGCTGCTGCAACAAGCCCGCCAACCACCGCGCCAGATCATCGGCAGTGGTCTGGATGCCACCACCGGCCCACAAGCCCTGTGGCATGTCGTAGAACCAGTGCGAAAGTCGCTTCGGTGCACCGGCAGCATCACTGCTGCGTGGAAAAAAGCTGTACATGGTCGCCGCGTTCGGCAGCAGATCGTAGCTGTCACCGAACCCGACGTGCGTCATGCCAACACGCTTGAACTGGTTGTCCGCCAGATAGTCCTCATAGGTCCTGCCACTGCGCTGAGCGATGATCCTGGCCAGCAAGCCGTAGTTGGTCTGGTTGTAGGCGAACCGCGCGCCCGGCAAGGCCTGCATCGGCTGCTGCTCAACCAGCTGCCATGCCGTTGCTTCGGAGCCACCACCAACCAGGCCCTGCGCATCGACGATATCCGGCAGGCCCGAGGTATGCGCCAGCAGCTGGCGTACACGGATCGCCTGCCATGCGGCGGGCAGTTGCTGCAGATAAGCGGAGATTGGCGCATCAAGATCAAGCTGCCCGGCTTCGGCCAGCTGCATGACCGCCACGCCGGTGAATGCCTTGGTCGCCGAGTTGATGGGGAACAGGGTCGCAGGCGTGGCTGCCACCTTGTTCTCGACATTGGCCAGCCCGACCGCCGTCGAAAACACCACGTTGCCGTCCTTGACCACCGCAACCTGCAGTCCCGGGATGCCTCTGTCCTCCATGGTGGCAACAATGAAGCGTCGCGCCGCTTCATTGGCAGCCTCCAGCGTGGCCGCGGCCAACTGAAGAGGCAGCACGCAGAGAAGCACACCCAGGCACAACAGGTATCGGGAGGTTGCACGTCGCATCGTCTGGCTCCGGTCGTGGCTGGCGGAAATACGTCGGATCGCGGCTGTCGCGATCACCGACTCCAGACTTGGATGCATGCAACGGGCAAAAGGTTTAAACCGGCGATCACCCGCACCCGGCATTCGCTATTGCCTCGACTGGGCTGAGCCCCCCACCTCAACGCCCGGAATGCTGCAGCATCCGCTGCATCATCCTCTGCTCACGGATGACGACGTGCCACGCCGCACTCCCGATGGACAGTTCAACCTCGCGACGCAGCCCTGCATCGTTGATGATCCATGAGCCGTTGCGAATACGGCGGTGCTGTGGATTCGCGCTCGCCTCGATAGCAAGCGCTGGCACCAGGCGAATCCCCAGCGGCAACGCAAGGGCCGTCACGCTACGCGTCCGCGGCCGTCGACATCACAGATCAACGCCGAAGCCAACACCGGCGGACTTCTCACCGCCACCAAAGGCGCCGCCCAGCGAGAACGAAGCGCGCGCCCCCAGCCGCACGCCATAACCGATCGACAAGGCCTGCTCCCCACCCTGGAAACCGGCGCCCACCGCAACGCGGCCGCGCGCGCTCTGGCCACCGGCCGCGTTGATCGCCATGTTGGTCATCGCCGATGTCATCGCCCCCATCCGGTCGATGCGTCGATCCTGATTGCGCAGGCGTTGCTCCACGCCGTCATGGAAGCGGGTGAAGTCGTCGCTGAACGCGGCCAGCGCGCTATCCGTATAGGCATTGGCACTGGTCAGGGTCTGGGCTGCGGTTGTATCGGTGTACTGGTTTGCAGAAGCCAACGTCGCCGTATCCCCCGCGCTGACCTCACCGCGCACGGTGGCCACCTGGGCATCGGTGTAAACCGTGGACGCGGCCAAGGTCGCGGCGTCACCGGCATCGGCATGTGCGCGCGCGGCCTGCAGCCCCATCACCTGACTGTTGGCGACCTGCTGGTCGGTGTACTCGTTGGCGGAGTCAAGCGTGGCCGCATCGCCGGCCGCGAGGTCACCACGCAACGAAGTCTCACGCGTATCGGTATAAGCATTCGCCGAAGCCAGCGTTGCCGCATCCCCCGCTGCCATGTCCGTGCGGATCACCGCCTCGCGCGCATCGGTATGCGCATTGGCCGCATCCAAGGTGGCCGCGCCACCGGCGACGATGTCGTCGCGGATGGCCGCCTCACGCGCATCGGTATAGCTGTTGGCGCTGGCCAGGGTCGACGCGTCCGCATCGGCCATATCGGTGCGGATCGCTGCCTCGCGCGTATCGGTGTGCGCGTTGGCCGCATCCAACGTGGCGTCCCCTCCGGCGGCGATGTCGTTGCGGATGGCGGTTTCACGCGCATCGGTGTATTGATTCGCCGCCACCAACGCAGCGTCAGCCCCCGCATCGGCGTAGCCCTGCAGCGCAGTGCCCTGAGCGGCCAGCCCCGCGTCCAACGCGCCCAGCGCCGAGCCCACGTCGTGGTGCACCCCTCCCTGGACCGCATAGTACGGCGCGGTGAACACGCCACCACTGTACGCAGCACCGCCACCCAACCACGCAGCCATACCTGCCAGGCCGCTGCTGGTGGATGCCGACACCGCGTTCAACTGGGTGAGGTTCACCGCGTCATTGCCAGCTGTGCCGGCGGCAACGTTGGTGATGCGCCGCTTCAATGTAGCCGACCCCACCGACACCACATCGGCAAGACCACCGTCGCTGCTGCCAGAGCCCAGCGCGACCGAACCACCACCGGCAGCTATCGCATTCCTGCCGATGGCGACATTGTTGTCCGTGCCTGCCGTTCCGCTGGCACCATGGAAGCCACAGCAGCCTTCGACACCGTCACCGCCATTGCCAGCCTGGCTGCCATTGCCCAACGCGATGTTGTAGTTGCCGCCGGCGCCACCATTGCCGCCTGTGCCACCCGCGCTGCCCTGACCGGCCCTGCCGCCGTTACCAGCACTGCTGTTGCTGCCGAACGCCAGGTTGTAGGCACCTCCATTGCCACCGGTACCACCGGTCCCCCCTGCGGTGCCATTCGAGCCCTGCCCGCCCATGCCGACCGAACTGCCCTGCCCGAAGGCGGTGTTGCCGGTGGAATTTCCCAGCCCGCCAGCAGAACTGCTCCAGCCCGGCTGCGACGGCCCCGGATTGCCATCAGCGCCAACCCGACTGCCTTCCTGGCAGGCAATGGCACCAGTACTGGCGTCTTGCGTGCAGGGCGTGGTCGGCGAGGTACCGCCAACGACTTCAGCAGCCTGCGCTGGTGAAAACGGCAACAGGCCCAGCATGGCAAGCACGGCCAGCGGCGCAGCCTTGGCAAGGACAGGACGGTTCATGGAAGGATCCCCCGAATCAGCAAGGGACAAACCTACCGTTGGGCCTACATGTCCCGCATCCACGAAATCAGGTAGTCGGCAGCCAGCCGGACCGTCACCTGATCACGCCATCAGTGGCAGCAGCAACGCCAACCGCGTGCCGCTGCCATTGGCGGCGGCTGATACCTGCAGCTCACCGCCCAGCCTGCGAGCACGCAGCCGCATGCTGGCCAGCCCAGCGCCAGCGCCCGATGCCTCCTTGCCACTGGCACCTTGCACCAGCCCAACACCGTCGTCGTCGATATGCAGTTGCAGCTGGTCACCTTGCCTGCGCAGGTAGACATCCACGCGCTGCGCGCGGCTGTGCTTGAACACGTTGGTCAGGCCTTCCTGCAGCAACCGCAACAGGTCGAGGCTGCGGCTGGCTCCAAGCTCGATGCCATCGATGTCCTGCAGGTGCCAGTGGGCCTGGATGTCCACCGCATCCAGCAAGCCACTGGCTCGGTGGCGCAGCGGCGCCAGCAGCTCGGCCAGATCCGCCTGCTCGCGAGCGGTGCTGTCGATGACCAGGCGCAGGTCGTCACGCATCTCGCGCAACATGCCGATGACCTTCTGCCGTGGCATGTCATCGGGCGCCTGCTCCAGGCGCGCGATTGCGCCCACCAGGGTGCCACCAAAGCCATCGTGCAGGTCACGCACCAGCTGCAGGCGCTCACCGGCGCGGCTGTGCGACAACTCCAGCGCATGCTGTTGCTGCAAGGTATCCGCCAACTGCGTGGTGGCCTGCTGCACTTCATGGCGCAACTCGGCATTGAAGCCTTCCACCCGCTGCATGGTATTGGCGAAGCGGTACGCCAGCACGAAGCCCATGCCGAGCAGCATCAGCGGCGAGGTGAACGATCCCAGGTAGCTGACACCGCCATACCAGCCCATGTACACGCCCAGATCATGCAGCGATACCGCGATCGGCAGGATGATGCACAGCGCCAGCACCTGGTAGTCGCGCCGGCCGCTGCGCAGCGCATAGCCCATGAAGGTGAACGAGACCAGGTAGAGGAAGGCAATGGTGGGTACCAGATAGACGTTGCGATACGGCCCCATCCATTGCGGCCACAGCAGGGCACCCGCCATCACCAGCACTGCAATGACCAGCAACACGCGCTCCAGACGCGGCCAGCGCCGCTCGCAGAAACGCAGCAGGAAGACGGTATGGGCAGCAGCACCGGCCACGTAGCAGGCACCAATGAAGGCTTGCCAGCCATCGGTACTGGGGAACGGCCACGGGCTGCTGGCAAAGAAATTGCTGTCGTACAGGCGTCCGAACACCGCGCTCAACGCGTACCAGCCGTACATCGACTCCTTGCGCCGCAGCAGCCAGAACAGACCGATAACCGCAGCCAGCACGAAGCCGATGGCGCTGTCCAGAACCTGCAGGTCGTGGCGGACGAAAACTTCTTTGCGGAAGCGTGCCTGCAGGATCTGCGGGTCGCCGACATCCACCACTCCCAGCGAAGGTTGGTAGGCCGCCAGGCCAGAGACCCGAACCAGCAGTTCATTCTCGCCTTGCTTGAGCAGCGGCGACTGCAACAGGAAATAGCGTGGCACATGCCAACTGCGTGACAGCGGCTCGACCAGCGACGGGTCGCGATCGATCAGGCTGCCGTTGAGGTATACGGCCGCTGCCATGCAGGTGTAATCCAGCAGCAGGCCGGTTGCTTGACTGGCGTCATTCTGTTGCCAACGCAGGCGATACCAGACCACGCCGTCGTGATCAGGCCAGCGCGTCTGCCACTGGTCAGCCAGTGGCACCTGCACCCAACCTTGCGCAGGTGCTGCTGGCGATTGCCAGTCTGCACGTACAGCTTCCGCGTGGGTGATACGGGTGATGTCCGCTGCCCCTGCGTTGGCGCTGGCCACGCAGGCCGACAGCAGCAACAGCAAGAACCAGCGGATCAAGGCAGCAGCCCCATCGCACGCGCTTCGTATACCGCGGCGGTCCGCGAGCCCACCGCCAGCTTGCGGTAGATGTTGCGGGTATGGGCTTCGATGGTGAGCCGCGACAAGCCGAGCAACTCGGCAATCTCGCGGTTGCCGTAGCCCTGCGCAACGTGGTTCAGAATGCCGAGCTCTCGCTCGGACAGCTGCACGGCGGGCGCTGCTGGAGCAGCGACTGGAGGCTGCGCAACCGCTGGCAGCAAGGCCAGAATGCGCCGCGCGATCATCGGGTCGATCGGCGCGCCACCGCGTTGCAGGCTACGCAGTGCGACCGTCAGCTCGATGTCCTCCCGGTCCTTGAGCAGGTAGCCTGCGGCGCCGGCGCGCAATGCAGCGAAGATGCTTTCTTCCTCGGCAAAGGCGGACACGATCACTGCTTGCAGCTGCGGCACATGCTGCTGCATCCAACCGACAAGTTCGATGCCGGTGCCGTCGGGTAGTTGCATGTCGACCAGGGCGAGGTCGAACTGATGGGCTTGCAGGAGTGCAAGGGCGCTGCCGAGGCTGTCGGCGGTGTGAATCCGTGTCTGTTGGTCCGTCAGTAATTCGGACACGAGCCTGACCAGCCTCGCCAGCGAAGCTGTGTCGTCGTCGATGATCAGGATGGAAGACAGCTCCATCGGCCCCCGCCATGGTCCGTGTTGTGGCGGAGTTTAGCGTGCTCTTACGATTGGCTTGTGATGGGAGGCACTTGGAGCGGAAAAGCTGCTTCCGTTTGGATCGTTGGGCGAGGCGGCCCTCACCTCCTGCCCCCGCTCCGCGCCCCAGCCCTTGCGTTGACGCAAGGGCGTTCGTTGGGCAGCGAACCTGCGGTTCGCAAGCTGCCCCCCTCAACCCGCAAGCGGGAGAGGGGAGGAAGCCTGGCTCCGGACAATCTAAGAAACAACCTTGCTCCGGATGAATCTGGTTAGCCTCTGCTCTCGCTCGCTCTTACCAGGTACGGCGCAGCGGGTGGGCTTCGGTGTTGAAGACGATGCCGTCAAAGTCCAGGGTCTTGGCCGGGGCGAACAGCAGGTAGTAGTACTTGAACGTCTCGGCGAACAGGAAGCTCTCCATCGAGTCGTCCTTCTCCTTGCTGCGGACATCCTTCAGCGCGGCGAAGCCGTGATCGGTGCGGGTGTAGCGCACGAAGTCGTCGAAGAATTCCTTGCCCATGCCACGGTAACGCGCGTCACCGGTGTAGTGGTGCAGGTAGTAAGCCGACTCGACGATCTCCGGGCGCAGCGCGTAGCTCGGCGAACGCACTTCCATCTTGGCGTAGTCCAGCGACTCCGGCTCGATGTCGTGCAGGCGCCACATCTTCAGGTTGGATTCCTGCAGGCGCTTGGCGCGGTCCAGGTCGCCGCCCAGGGCCAGCAGGCCCGGCATGAACGCGTCCAGCGCACCATACGTGGTGGAGGTGCGGGCACCGGTGTCCATGTCGGCGTGGCCGTACCACAGCTCGCCTTCGCGGGATTCATCGGCCAGGTACTGGTTAATCGGGCCGATGCTCTCGTCCCACATCTTCTTGCAGTCTTCATCGCCGAAAAGCTTCCAGCACTTGAGCAGGTACTCGTAGTACGAGTCGATGCCACCGGCGATCGAGGCGTCCTTGTTGGTCCACTCGCCGGTCTCGACGTTGATGTTCAGGCCAACCAGGCCGATCTTGGAGCGGCGCTTGTGGGTTTCAACCAGCGCACGCTTGGCCTTGTCGTAGTACGCCTGCTTGCCGGTGAGCTTGGCCAGGGTGCCGAACTCCAGCAGCAGCGTGCCGGTTTCGGCCGGGTTGCTGATCTTGCCGCTGGTCTTGCCGGTGTGCAGGTTGACGTGGGTGTACGGCAGGCCGGTCGGGCTGTCGAAGACCGGCGATAGGCGCGTCCCCAGATCATCGGCGAGCTTGAGCAGGCGCTCGTCGTTGGTCATCTGGTAGGCCGACAGCAGGCCGCCGAGCAGGCGGATGGTGACCTCGAAGTTCTGCACGTCCATGTCCTGGTCGAAGGACAGCTGGGTGACGATCAGCTCACGTGCTTCGTTGGCTTCCTTGTCCAGGCCGAGCAGCAGCAGCGTGTCCAGCGCGTCGACCGGCGACATCAGCAGCGGCTTGGGATACCAGTCACGCGGCTGGCCACTGAGCGGCTTGAGGTCGTCGTGGCCCTTGGCGTACTGCATGTAACCCTGCCAGGCGTGGCGGGTGGCCTCACGGACCTGCTCGGCCATGCGTGCAGCTTCGGCGTCATCGACGGCCGGAAGCGCGGCATCAGCCGGTGCTGCTGCAGTAGCCGGTGCAGCCGGGGTGGTGGCGGGAGCGGCGGCCTGCTGGCTGCAGGCGGAAAGCGCCAGCATCAGCGCGGCGACCAGGGGGGCGGTACGCAGGGAACGGGTCATCAGTGGATCCTCTCGACGGAAGCGTTGTCTTGCGATGCAACGGGACGGGACTGCAGGGTGTCGCCCAGCGTCTGCAGGTGCAGGGCCGTGCGCAGGGTGGAAAGCGGTGCGGTGCTGCGCACGACCAGCGTGCGGGTCTGGCCGGGCAGCAGATCGAAGGCGTTGTCCTCGATGCTGGCATCGGCGTTGTTGAAGCCGATCCAGATACCACGGACCAGCTTGTCGGCGCGCAGCTGCAGCAGGTAATGATCGCCTTCTGCGCGCAGCTCGCTGTGCAGCTGTGCCGGCTGCAAGGCTTGCTGTTTGGCGGCGACGAAGTAGACCAGGCGCTGTGCCACTACTGCGTCACCGCGCAGCAGTTCGAATACGGCGACGCTGCGGCTGGGGTCTGCGCCCTGCAACAACTCGGCGTCGCTGAAGCGTGCAGCTTCGGTGGCTGACAGTGCGGGCAGGCTGATCGGCCCGCGCTGCTGCTGCAACTCCCGCCCATCGAAATCCAGCACGCGCACACGCCACTGCCCCTGCATTTCTGCACGGCCGTCGTTGAGCAGACTGAAACGGGTGCTTCCTTCATCGCGCAGCGCGGCCACCGCCACGTCGGCGAAGAAGCGACGGGCATGGAAGTTCAGTGCCTTCCAGTTGCCGTAGTAGTCCACGCTGGACCAGGATGCGCCCGGCCACACGTCGTTGAGCTGCCAGTAAAGCGAACCCATCGTGTACGGCCGCGAGGCGCGATGGTGCAACGCGGCCAGTTCGATGCCCTCGGCCTGCATCATCTGGCTCAGGTAGACGAAATCAGGGAACGAGCGCGGCGTGCCGAATTCCATCTCGATGTAGTGCAGCAGACGCTCATTGCCTTTGCCGGCCAGGAACTTCTGGTGCGCCTCGATCACCGGCCCATCCACCTGCTGTTCTTCCGGCGTGGCGAAGGCGTTGATGGTCGACAGCTGCGGCCAGGCCTGCAGGCCGTACTCGGACATGAAGCGCGGGGTTTCCTTCAGGTAGGCCGTCGGCGGCAACGCCGGGTTGCCCCAGACTTCCCAGTAGTGCTTGTCACCGCGACGCGAGTCATTGGCCTTGGTGTCCAGGTCATTGCTCGGCGAACTGGCCCAGTACGGCACGCCCAGGCCTTCCTCGGCGACGACGCTGCGCAGGTCCTTGCCGAACAGGTCCACATAGCCCTGCCAGACTTTCGCGGCAAACACCGGATCGGCCTCTTTCAAGGTCTTGCCGTGGCCCCAATCCTTCCACGCGGTTTCCTCTTCGTTGTTCCCACACCACAGCACGATGCTGGGGTGGTGCCGCAAACGACGGATGTTGTCGCGCGCTTCGGCGACCACATTGGCGCGGAACGCCGGGTCATAGCCCGGCTGCATGCCGCCGCCGAACATGAAGTCCTGCCACACCAGCAAACCGAGCTCATCGGCGATGTCGAAGAACGCATCGTCTTCGTAGTAGCCGCCGCCCCAGTTGCGCAGCATGTTCATGTTGGCATCGCGCGCGGCCTGCAGGTCGCGGCGCAGGCGCTCGCGCGTCACCCGTGCCGGGAAGGCATCAAACGGAATGACATTCGCCCCCTTGGCGAATACAGGCACGCCATTGATGACGAAGCCAAAGCCCTGCCCACCGTCCTTGTCCTCTTCGCGCTGCAGCTGCACGGTGCGCAGGCCGATGCGGATGCTGGATGTCAGCGCGTCCTGCTTGCCCTCACCTAAACGCGCCTGCACGGTATAGCGATCCTGCGCGCCGTAGCCCACCGGCCACCAGCGTCGCGGCTTGTCGATCTGCAGTGGCAGCGACAGGTTGTTCTCGCCCGGCGCCAATGCGACATCGCGCTTGATCTCTGCAACCGTCTTTCCGTCCGGGTCACGCACGTCGATGACGACCTGCTGGGTGCCGGCCTTGTCCGCCTGCTCCACCTGCAGCTGTACGCTCAAATTGGCTTTGTCCGCATCCAATGCATCGGTGCGCACTGCCAGATCGGTGATGCGCTGCTGATCCCAACTGTCCAGGTGCACCTGCCGCCATACACCGGCAGTGACGTAACGCGGCCCCCAGTCCCAACCGAAGTGGTAGGCGGGCTTGCGTACGAAGTTGCCGACCATCGCATCCTTGGGCTCATCCCCGTAGGGCGATGGATAGTTGCCGGCAATCTTGTGCGGCATCGCCTGCACCTGCGGCAGCAGCGTGCGGATCGGCGAACGGAACACGATCTGCAATTCATTGCCCTGCGCACGCAGGCGACCATCGACCCGCGCACGCCAGGTGCGGTGCGCGTTGTCTGCCTTCAGCAGCGGCTCGCCGTTGAGGCGGACTTCAGCGAAGGTGTCCAGGCCATCGAAGCGCAGCTCCGCATGCGGCCGCGCCAGGCTTGCGGCATCCACGTCGAAGCGGGCGCGGTATTCCCAATCAGCGAGTCCGATCCACTGCAGGCCCGCTTCGGCCGCGCCGACATAAGGATCGCCGATCAAGCCGGCAGCGAGTAGATCGGTGTGCACGCTGCCCGGCACGGTTGCTTGTTTCCACGCATCCATGCCCGGATGCGTCTGCAGTTGTGCATCGCCCGGTAGCAGGCGGAAGCTCCATTGCGCCTGCAATGATGCAGCCACTGCTGCAGTTGACGCCAGCCACAGCGCGCACAGCAACAGGCCGCGGCACACGCGTTGAGCATGAATTTGTATCGATCCAAATTTCAGGTGCACGTGCTGCATGCTGCTTCCTCCCTGCTACTGGTTGCGCTTTCTTACGGACCGCGAAACCGTCTTCAACAAAACATGAAACTACGCTTGCTCTGAGATTCACTACTGAAGCGGAGAGCCAGAGCGATCCCCGCCTTCGCGGGGATGACGACTGAAGCAATGCGAATGCTGTTGGTCAGCCCTCGCGCACCACGTTCAACACTTCGTGGCAGGCACCCATGGTGTGGTAATCGGTCTTGCCGGCCGGGCTCTTTTCGTCGTCGTACTTGCCGTTGTCGGCGTCGAGGATGCGGAACCAGGCGCCGTAGCGATGATCAACGAAGTACTGCCACGAGTACGCCCACAGCCGGTCGTACCACTCCCAGTAGCCGGCATCGCCGGTGCGCTTGGCCAGCAGCGCGGCGGCCGCCAACGACTCGGCCTGCACCCAGAAATACTTGTCGTCGTCGCAGACGAAACTGTCACCACCAATCGCCGCGCCATCCATGTTGGGCTGACGACGCGATTCCGGCGCGAAGCCGTAATACAGGCCACCGCGCGCTTCATCCCACGCGCGCGTCATCGAGGCATCGAACAGGTGCCGTGCGGTCGGTACCAACCAATCGGCATCGACGTGGCGGTCGAGGATCATCAGCAGCTTGGCCCATTCGGTCTGGTGACCGGGCTGGAACCCCCACGGACGGAACAGGTGCTTGGGATTGTCCAGGTTGTAGTTCCAATCGATGTTCCAATCGATGTCGTAGTGCTCCCAGACCAGGCCGCCGGCCTTGGCCGCCTGCCGGCGGGTCATGTTGTCGGCCAGCTGCAGGGCGCGCTGCAGGTAGCGCTGTTCGCCACTGGCCTCGAACGCAGCCAGCATTGCTTCGCACATATGCATGTTGGCGTTCTGGCCGCGATAACCGGTGAAGTTCCAGTTGGCGTCGGCTTCGTCGCGGTACAGGCCGTGCTGCGACTCCCAGAAGTGGCGTTCCAGCAGCTGCCAGGTCTCGTCCATCCACTCGCGGCCCTGCTCGATGCCGGCCTTCAGCGCACAGCTGTAGGCCAGCAATACGAAGGCGACGCCATAGCAGTGGTTCATGTCGTCCTCGACCTTGCCATCGCGCAGGGTCCAGGCGTAGCCGCCAGTAGCTGGATTGCAGTGCACATCACGCAGGTAGCGCACACCGTGCTTCACCGCATCCAGATACTCCGCATTGCCGTACTCGCGGTAAGCCATCGCGTAGTTGAAGACGAAGCGGGTGCTGCTGACCAGATGGCGATGGCTGCGATCGTAGATGCTGCCGTCGTCCCGGTAGTAGTGGAAGAAACCGCCATCCGCATCGATGCAATGCGGATGGTAGAAGGCCATCGTGTCGGCGATATGCGCGCGCAGGAAGGCCGGGGAACGGAAATCGGGCGTAGTGGTCATGCGATGGCTTCCTGTTGCTGCAGCAGCTGCTGTACTTCACTCAAGGCGGGCATTGCCGCGAACGCACCCTTGCGGGTTACCGCCAGGGCACCTACCGCAGCCGCGAAGCGCAGCGTGCCATTGATTGCATTCGGGGTCTGGCAGAACGCGGCAAAACCGGCGCCTGCGCCACCACGCTCAACCAGCCCGACCAGCACGCCACCGACAAAGGCGTCGCCGGCAGCGGTGGTATCCACCGCCTGCACACGGAAGCTCGGCACCTCGCCCTCCCCATGCCGGGTATACCAGCGCAGCGTGCCTGCACCGTCGGTGACGATCACCCAGCGTGCCTGCGCAGCCAACAGGCGGCGCAGTACCTGCGCATCACCGTCGGCGCCCAGTGGCGCGGCCAGGTAATCGAGCTCTTCGCGCGAGAGCTTGATCAGGTCAGCGCGTTCCAAGGCCTGCCACAGGCGCGGCGAGGGATCGACACCCGCTGGCCACAGCGCCGGGCGCAGGTTCAGATCCAGGCTGACCACCGCGCCCGCGGCGCGCGCACGCTCCATGCCGGCGAAGGTCGCCGCGGCGATGTCCGCTTCGGTCAGGCTGTTGGAGCAGACGTGGAAGCAGGCCGTGCCGTCGAAGCAGGCGGACACATAGTGCTCGGCGCGGAACAGCAGATCCGCCGCCGGCGGCCGGTAGAAGCTGAAGCTGCGCTCGCCATGCGCGTCCAGCGCGACGAAGGCCAGCGCGGTCTTGGCTACGTCGGTACGCACGATGCAGTCGGTCTCGACCCCAGCCTGTTGCAGGCTCTCCAGCAGGAAGTCACCGAACATGTCGCGGCCCAGCATGCCGGCGAAATGGCTGCTGGCACCCAACCGCGCGGCTGCCACTGCGACGTTGGCGGGGGCACCGCCGGCGTACTGCAGGAACGCGCGCGGGGTGTCCGCCGAGGCCGGCGGCTGCGCTAATAGATCGATCAAAATCTCGCCGAAACAAACAATCTTGCCCATCTGGCCTTAGTCCTGTTGGGTAACGCCGGTGCTGGTACGCGAACCGACCAGCCCGTAGAAAATGATGTAGCCGTAGCACAGCAACGGCAGTACGAATGAATGGTGAACGCCGATGCGGTCGGCCAGCATGCCCTGCAGGAACGGCACCACCGCGCCGCCGACGATGGCCATGATCAGCAGGCTGGACGCCTTGTTGGTCAACGGCCCCAGGCGTTCGATGCCGAGCGCGAAGATGGTCGGGAACATGATCGAGTTGAACAGGCCAATCGCCACGATCGAGTACAGGGCTACCTGGCCTTCGCTGGCCATGGTCAGTGCCAGCAAACCCACATTGATCAACGCGAACAGCGCCAGGAGCTTGCGCGGCGAGAAGCGCACCAGCAGCAGCGAACCGGCAAAGCGGCCGATCATCGCCATTGTCCAGTACAGCGACACGTAGTGCGTGGCCTGCTGCTCACTGAAGCCGCCTATGTTGGGCTGCGACAGGTAGTTGACCAGGAAGCTGCCGATCGAGACCTCGGCACCCACATAGAAGAAGATGCCCAGCACGCCGAACAGCAGGTGCTTGTGGCGAAGCGCATCGCCATAGCTGTGGCGTGCGCTGTCGGCCTGTTCGCTGTTCTCGCTCAGCGACGGCAGCCGGAACAGGAACACGAACAGCGCCAGCAGGAACAGGGCTACTGCCAGGCCGAGATACGGCCCCTGCACCGACTGCGCTTCCTGCGCGCGGTAGGCCAACTGGTCTGCCAGCGGCAGCGCGGTCAGCTCGTCGGCGCTCTTGACCGTATTGCCCAGGATCAACATGCCGCCAAAGATCGGCGCGATCGCGGTGCCCAGCGAGTTCAAGGCCTGTGCCAGCGTCAGGCGGCTGGAACTGGTCCGCTCCGGGCCAAGCAGCGCCACATAGGGATTGGCCGCTACCTGCAGCACGGTGATGCCGGTTGCCAGCACGAACAGGGCCGCCAGGAAGGCGCCATAGATGCGCAGCTCCGCCGCCGGCCAGAAGCCAAGCGCACCGATGCCGGCAATCACCAGACCGGCGACGATGCCCTGCTTGTAACCCAGCCGCGCCACCAGCCGACCAGCTGGCAAGGACATCAGGAAGTAGGCACCGAAGAAGGTGAACTGCACCAGCATCGCCTGGGTGTAGTTCAGTTCGAATACCGACTTCAGGTGCGGAATCAGGATGTCGTTGAGGCAGGTCAGGAAGCCCCACATGAAGAAGATGGTCGTCGCCACCGCCATGGCCACACGCGTATTGACCACGGGCGCCGACTGGCTTGATGTAGATGACGGCGATGTTGGTATGTGCATGTGGGCTGCCTGGATACGGTAATCGGGAGATGGGGTTGAGGAGTCAGCTTGGTCTTGCTGCACTGCTTTCGCGGATCCTCAGCTGCACCGGTGCGACGGTACGCATCGGTGCGGCATCGGGGTTGTCCAGGCGCTGCAGCAACAAGGCTGCAGCCTGCCGGCCACGTTCGCGTGGATCTGCGGTCAACGTGGTCAACGGCGGCACCGCGACCGCAGCCTCGGAGATATCGTCGAATCCGGTAACGGCGAAATCACCACCCGGGCGGATGCCACGCGAGGTCAGGCCCAGCATCAGGCCCAATGCAACCGTGTCGTTGTAGCAGACCGCCGCGCTGGGTCGCTGTGCGCATTCGAACAATTCACCGGTACGTGCAGCCGCTTCCAGACGATTGGGCGCGGACTCGATCAACCAGTCCGCATGCAGAGGCAAGCCGGCCTCGCTCAAGGCCTGCTGGTAGCCGAGGCGACGCTGCGCGCAGGAACTGGATGCGCCATGCCCGCCAAAGAAGGCGATGTCACGATGACCGCGTTCGATCAGGTGACGGGTTGCCATGTACGCGCCGTGCTGGTTGTCGAGGGTGAGGAAATCCCAGTCAGCGCCGGCCAGTTCACGGTTGAACAACAGCACGTTGGCATGCGCGCCCAGTACATGGCGCAGCTCTTCGGCATCGCTGCCTTCGGCCGGCGACAGGATGAAGCCGGTCGGCGTGTGTTCCATCAAGGTGCTCAACACCGCCTGCTGACGCTGCGGCGATTCGCCGGTGCTGCCAAGCAGGGTCACGAAGCCCTTGCCACCCAGCGCTTCGTCCACGCCCGAGGCGAATTCGGCGAAGAACGGGTTGGACAGATCGTTGATCACCAACGCGATCGACGACGAGGTACGACGACGCAGGTTGGCAGCGGTGCGGTTGTACACATAACGCTGCTTGCGCAGCTCCGCCTCGACCTTGGCGCGGGTGTCGACATTGACCAGGGGGCTGCCGCGCAGCACCAGCGACACAGTCGCCCGCGACACGCCCACCGCCTGCGCGATGTCGGTGACGGTGACCGCGCGTTGGCCGGCCTTGCGTGCGCCCTTGGCGCCGGTAGAAGTGTCTTTCATCATTTCCGCTGCGGTTCCGGGATGCGCCAAGCCTAAAGGATCACGGCCAGCGCTTGCGCTGCCCGTTCCCTTCTTTCCGGCCTTGGCGCTGCCCGAGCTCACGGCTGGGCGCTGCCCGGGGTGGCGCAGTACGACACCGGCAGGTCCGCCTGTGCGGTGCCCCAACCCTGCTCCGGTGCCTGCGCACCGAGGGTGAAGCGCACATCGCCGCCTTGCTGCAGGCGCTGCCAATCCAGCCACACCGCCGGCTGCGGCTTGCCATCAACCTGCACGCTCTGGATGTACTGCAGGCTGCGCGGATCGGCGCCCGGCGCCTGCAGGCGCAGCGTGCGGCCGTTGCCCAGGGTGATCTCGGCCTTGCTGTAGCGCGGCGCATGCAGCAGGAACTGGCCACTGCCCGGCACTGCCGGATACAGGCCCAGCGCACTGAACAGGTACCAGGCCGACATCGTGCCCAGGTCGTCATTGCCGGTAACGCCGTTCGGCGCATTGGTGAACAGCTGCTGCGCCGCGCGAACCACTGTGGCGGTCTTCCACGGCTGGCCGATCAGCGTATACATCCACGGCGAATGCAGGTCAGGCTCGTTGTTCGGGTTGTAGCGGTATTGGTTGTAGTAGCTGTACGGACCAACCACCCATTCCTTGCGTGCAGCGGTCAGCGGTGACTGCAGCAGCGCGTCATAGGCGAAGAACGCGTCCAGACGCTTGCCGGCCTGTTCGCGGCCATGCATCGCCTGCAGCATCCCGGGCACGTCCTGCTGGACCAGCCACTGGTACTGCCAGCCGGTGCCTTCATGGAAGCCGTGTTGCGATCGCGGGCTGTAATGACCATCGGCCGGCGTATACCACTTGCCGTTCTCGTCGCGCGGACGCGGGAAACCAGTGAAGCCGGTTTCGGCATCACGCACATCCGCATCCCACACCTTGTGCCAATTGCCACCGCGAGTGCGCAGCGTCGCTGCATCTTCGGCGTGGCCCAAGCCATCGGCCATCTGCGCCAGCGCGCAATCGGCCAATGCGTACTCCAGCGTTGCCGAGCCGCCGTGGTGCGGATCAACGTCCATGCCCTTGGAGGGGAAGGCACGGTCATAGGCCACATAACCATTGGCGAGATAGCTGGCATTGCCGGAACGACCGGCCATGCGCGAATTGATCGGCGGCATCTCGAAGGCATTGCGGTGCAACGCGCCCCAGGCTTCCGCCTCGCGGCCCTTGAGCGCACCGAAGCGCCACAGGTCGACCATGAACGGCGTCACCGGGTCGCCGGTCATTACATTGGTTTCGAAGTTGGCATAGCCCCAACGCGGCAACCAACCGCCCTGTTCGTTGATGGCCAGCAGGCTGCGGCCGATATCACGCGCGACTTCCGGACGGGTCAGGGCCAACCACTGGTTCTGCGTGCGGTAGGTATCCCACAGCGAGAAATACTCGTAGTAGGTCCAGCCATCGGCACGGTGGATGACGTCGTCGTAGCCACGATAGCGACCATCGGCATCGCTGCCGGTCATCGGCTGCAGCAGCGCGTGGTACAGCGCGGTGTACAGCACAGTGCGGTCATCGGCATTCGCACCTTCAACCTTGACGCTGCCCAGCTGTTCGCGCCACTGCGCCTGCGACAGCGCACGCATGCGATCGAAGCCCAGCAGCTTGCCGCCCTGCATGCCATCGCTGCGCAGATTGTTGCGCGCGCCTTCGGCATCCACATGCGAGATCGCACTGGTGGCGGTGACGCTGCGGCCACCGGCCAGGTCAAAGCTCAGCCACGCACCATTGGGCTTGGCCTCGCCTTCCATGCTGTGGCGCGCGCCGGGCAGGCCGCCTTCCTCGCCCCAGGTGCCGTGCGCCTTGAACGGGCGGTCAAACTCGATGCGGAACCAGGTGGTGTACTGGTGGCCGCCGCAGAAGCTCTTGGTGACCAGCTTGCCTTCCACCGCACGGTCGCCAACCACGTCGATGACGCTGCCGATCACCGAATGGCGCTCATTGGCCTGGGCAACATTGACCAGCACCTGGCCTTCACTGACGCCTGCGCTGAAGGTGTAGCGCTCGGCGGCAGCGCGGGTCAACGCGGTGGTTTCCACGTCGATGCCACGGTAATCGGTCAACCGGACCTTGTAGTAGCCGGCCTGACCGACTTCGCCATCGTGGCTATAGGCCGAGGCGTAGTTCTTGTGGTCGAAGCGCTTGGGGTCCTTGGTGTCGAAGTCACCACCTGGACCGATGCTGCCGGTCACCGGCAATACCGAGACCTGGCCGCCCTGCTCCCAGCAACCGGCGCCGGAGATGAAGGAATGACCGAAGCCGCGGATCTTTTCGTCGTCATAGCGCCAGCCGGAGTAATGGCTGCCGATCGGGCTGACCTGGATCAGGCCGAACGGTGCCGACGCGCCCGGGAAGGTATTGCCGTCATCCTTGCTGCCGATGAAGGTATTGACCTCGCGCTCCAGCGCGGCCGACGGCGCAGCCTGCAGCAACGGCGCGAAACTCAGCGCCAGCAGGCAGGCAGCCGTTGCCAACGGGCGGCGGCGGGAATGGGCGGTGGATGGCGATCGGCTCATGCATTGGATCCTTGGGTCGGTCGGTACGGCGGCGGTGTAGCTGTGGCAGAAGTTGGCCCGGACAAGCCGGGCCGCTGATGTCCAGCCCATCCGGGAACGGGATGGGGGAGAGATGCCAGGCATCAGCAAAACGGGTAGGCCCCTGCAGCTGCCCCGACAGCCGTCACGACGGCGACTGGCGGAGCAAAAGCAACAAACTTTGGGCCATGGAACGCGCTGCTCGGCAGTGTTTTCAGTGGTTTGCAGCAAGCTGGACCCCGCCCTGCGCGACCCCACCTGCATCCCCGGAAGCACGTTGCCGAAAATTTAGATCGATCCAAGTAAAGCATGAGCATTTCGCCCAACGCATTCTGCGGCGCAACATCAGAGCGAAAACCCGCCCCTGTAGTGCCGAGCCATGCCCGGCAGAGGCCTTACCGATAGAGCCTCAAAAGCCCCCTCACCCCAACCCCTCTCCCGTAAACGGGAGAGGGGCCTGTAGTGCCGAGCCATGCTCGGCAGAGGACTTCCCGGTAAAGCCTCAACAGCCAACCCCTCCCCTTGGCCTGCGGCCAAAGGGAGAGAGCCAAGCGTAGTGCCGAGCCATGCTCGGCAGAGGCTTTCCCGGTAAAGCCTCAACAGCCACCCCCTCCCCAACCCCTCTCCCGTAAACGGGAGAGGGGTCTGTAGTGCCGAGCCATGCTCGGCAGGAGCTTTCCCGGCAAGGCCCCAAAAACCAACCCCTCCCCCAACCCTCCCCTTGGCCTCCGGCCAAAGGGAGGGAGCAAGGCCATATTGCGAAGCAGCATGCGTCAAACCTTTGGCTGTGCTAAAAAATGCGCGCCAATCGTTTAGATCGATCCAAATCGACACCCCCACGATCCCGGCAACGGAACCCTGCTCGAGCGCCAAACCAATCATTGAGCGAACGCAACAAGGCCCCGGTTTCACCCGTTTTTAGATCGATACAAGTCCAAATCAACGTGACAGTTAGCGATTCAATCCAGGAGAGGGAGAGAAATGAAACAGATCACACGCAAGCACGGCCGCGACACATTGTCCGCCGCCATTGCCTTCGCCTTGTTCGCCGTCGCAGCCGTTCCCGGCGCCGCGCTCGCGCAACAGGCCAGCACCAACACAAGCACCGGTGCCACCACGCTCGATAGCGTCAACGTCACCGGCTACCGCTACGCCATCGAAAAAAGCCTTGAGCAGAAGCGCGATGCCAATGCCGTGGTCGAAGTGATCACGGCGGAAGACGTCGGCAAGTTCCCCGACAAGAACGTGGCCGACGCGCTGCAGCGCGTGCCCGGCGTGATCATCACCCGCAGCGGCGGCGAAGGTAAGAACGTCAGCGTGCGTGGCCTGTCCTCGGAACTGACCCTGACCGAGTTGAACGGCAACTACGTGGCTACCGCCGAATCCAATGGCGACCCGACCCGCTCGTTCAACTACACCCTGCTGCCGTCGAACATGCTGGGCAGCGCCGAGCTGTTCAAGTCGCCGGAGGCGCGCATCGACGAAGGCGGCATCGGCGGCACGGTGATCCTGCACACGCGCCGTCCGCTGGACATGGAAGCCAACACCGGCTTCGTCTCCGTCGACGGCACCTGGGCCGACACCACCAAGAAGACAGACGGCCAGCTCTCCGCCTCGTATTCGTGGCATGACAAGGACGATCGCTTCGGCGTGTTCGTCGGTTACACCGACCAGAAGCGCACCACCCGCACCATGGGCGCCAGCACCGAAGGCTGGTCCTGGTATGGCCGTGACGAAGGTGGCACTGCGGTTGACGTCCACGGTAATCCCTCGGACTTCAACTCCAACTGGTGGGGTGGTACCGGCTTCTACGACCAGAACGGCAAGTACTACACCGGCTTCATGATGCCGACCTCGGTCAACCTCGACGTCAAGGACGAGGAGCGCGAGCGCAAGGGCGGCCAGTTGACGCTGCAGTTCAAGCCGCTGGACAACCTCACCCTGACCGCGAACTACTTCCGCTTCGACCTGTCGCAGGACTCCCAGACCCATACCATCAAGGTGCCGGAATGGAACATCGCCCGCTATTGGGGCGACGGCAACTGGGCCGGCGGGCGCCTGCTCGACGGGCTGACCATGGACCCGAGTGGCACCATCGTCACCGGCGCCGACTACAGCCTGCATCCGGGCAAGACCTACTACTGCAGCGAAGACGAAGCTGCCGCCGGCGGCATGGCGCCGGGCGGATGGGGTTCTGACGACTGCACCGTGCCGACCCCGCAGATCACCGGCAGCTACAACCGCGAAAAGGCACTGTCGCAGACCGCTGATTTCTCCGCCGAATGGCGCGGCGAGTCGGTCGACATCGCTTTCAAGGGCGGGCGCACCTGGGCCAAGGGCGGCCCGTCGCTGCAGTTCTCGGTGCCGCTGAAGCCGCGCAGCCAGAATGCGGACGGCAGCTGGAACCTCGGCAACCTTGCCAGCTCCTGGAGCCTGGCCGGCACGCCGTCGATGGCGTTCTCGCCGGAACTGATGCAGAACCTGAAGAACGGCATCCTGCAAGTTGACCTCGGCTCCACCGGCTCGTCATGGACCCGCAACACCAACCAGCAGAAGTACGCCCAGATCGACACCACCTGGCACAACGACAGCGGCTTCCTGGAATCGCTGCAGTTCGGCGTCAAGTACCGCGACGGCGGCATCCACCGCAGCACCGGCAACAGCTACTGGGCCTGCCCGGGCACCGATGCCAGCGACTACGAGAACCGCTACTGGAACGGCGGCTGCAACGACCTCGCCCTGCAGTTCTCGCCCGACTTCATCTACGGCATGGGCAACCTGGCCGGCGGCATCAATGCAAGCGCGTTCCCGGCCATCAACTACCCGGCCTACATCTCGTACCTCAACAAGACCTACGGGCCGATGCAGACCCGCAACGAGGACAACTTCGTCTACAACGTGGACGAAAAGATCTACTCCACCTACCTGCAGGCTAACTTCCGCACCGAGCGCCTGCGCGGCAACGTCGGCGTGCGTGTGGTCAGCACCCGCCAACACGCCGACTCCACCGACAAGGTCACCTCGTACAACGATTACTTCTACGACGACGCCAACGGCAACCCGCTGGCCTGCCAGGCCGGTGACACGGTACCGGGTGCCGCACCGGCACGTACCTACTGCGGTACCGAAGGCTATTGGCGTCTCTCCGACAGCGAAGCGCGCGTCGAGTCGTTCGCGGTCAGCGGCCTGGACCGCAACTACACCGACGTGTTGCCCAGCTTCAACCTGGCCTATGACCTGACCGACAACCTGCTGCTGCGTGCGGCAGCCTCCAAGGTGATCGCACGCCCCAGCTACAACAACATCGCTGCACCGGGCAGCCTGGAGTACTTCAGCCCCGAATACGTCAATGACCGTCGCCTCACCGGTGGTGCCAGTGAGCAGGGCTGGTACGGTTCGGGCAGCAACAAGAACCTGGAAGCCTACAAGGCCACCCAGTACGACATCGGCGTGGAGTGGTACTTCCACCCCGGCTCGGTGCTGGGCCTGGGCCTGTTCCGCAAGGACGTGAGCAACTTCTCGGTACCGGTGGTGCAGGACGTCACGCAGAACGTCGGCGGCCAGAACGTTGTCGTGCAGAACTACTCCACCACGGCCGGTGGTCGTGACGCGGTATCGCAGGGCCTGGAGTTCTATGCCCAGCACACGCTGGACTTCGGCCTGGGCTTCCAGGCGAACTACACCTGGAACGACACCAACGAAGCCGCAATCACTCTGGAAGACGGCACCCAGATCGGCAAGTCGCCGCTGGTTGGCAGCGCCGAGAACCAGGCCAACTTCACCGTGTTCTATGAAGTGGAGAAGCTGTTGCTGCGTGCCTCGTGGAATCGTCGCGGCGAAGTGGTGCAGGGCCTGATCAGCGGCCTGAACCTCTACCAGGAGCCCTACCAGCAGATCGACCTGAACGCTGCTTACAACATCACCCCAGCGTTGAGCCTGACTGCCTCGGTGTTGAACCTGACCAAGGAAGAGACGCGTACCCACCTGGGCAATGACACCAAGGCCCGTTTCTACTCCAACGGTTACGCAGGGCGCGTCGTCTACTTCGGCGTGAACTGGAAGTTCTAAGACTGCTGCAAGCGTGCCCAGCGCACGTAGCTAATGAAAAGCCGCGCTGGCAACAGCGCGGCTTTTTCATTGAAGCTGGAGGCAGACTGCTTTCCCTTCTCCCGCCTGCGGGGGAAGGTGCCCGAAGGGCGGATGGGGGGCTTCTGCTTCTGCTTGTGTTTTTTTGGCTTTTCCTACCGCACTTCCTGATAAAGAAGCCGCAAGGTAAAAGTCAACAGCTCCCCTCACCCCAACCCCCGCTCCGCGCCCCCGCCCTTGCGCTGGCGCAAGGGCGTTCGATGGGCAGCGAACCAATGGTTCGCAAGCTGCCCCTCTCACCCCGCATGCGGGAGAGGGGCTAGCAACCCGGCATGCGGAAGAAGGGCTGGCAATCGCGCATCCGTATAACTCACGTCAACGCCGTCATGACCCCTGTCCGATAAGCCGGCCGCTGCTGCAGCCGCGCATACCACGCCGCCAGATGCGGCAGCTCCGGTCGCTGGATCGGCATTTCAAACCAGGCGTAGATGAAGGCGCCCAGCGGGATATCACCCATCGCGAAACACTCCCCCGACAACCATGGTCGGGTTGCAAGCTCCGCGTCTGCCAGGCTCAACAACTCCCCACAACGCAACAACGCGGCCGCAATACGCGCCTCATCGCGATCCGCCGGCGCAGTACGTACCACACCCCAGAACAGGTCACGGAACGCCACCGCGAAACTCGAGGTAGTCCAATCCATCCACTGTTCGCTGCGCGCCCGCTCAACCGGGTCGGACGGATACAACACGTCCAATGCATAACGTGCCGACAGATAGCGCACGATGGCGTTGGACTCCCAGACCGGCAGACCTTGGTCCTCGATCACCGGCACCAGGCCGTTCGGATTCATCGCGCGGTATTCGGCCGTCTGCGTGCCACCAAACGCGCCGCCCACTTCGATGGACTCATACGGCAAGCCGATTTCCTCGGCACACCACAGCACCTTGCGCACATTGCTGGAATTGCGCCGGCCCCAGATCTTCAACATTCCGCCACTCCTTTCAACTCAGTTTTCATCGCGCGCTCCCTTGCGTGGCAGCGCGCGTACCGCCGATGACTTGCCGGCACGCTTGACCTCGAACAGGCCGGTGGCATCGATCAACTCACTCAACTTGCGGTAGCCATAATTGCGCGAATCGAACGACGCGCGGTTGGCGATCTGGTTGCCGACGGCGCTGAGCAAGGCCCAGCCCTGCTCATCAGCCACTGCATCCACCGCGCCACGCAATAGATTGAGCAGGCGCGTGTCACCACGCAGTTCATTGGTGCTGCGCGGCTGGATCGGCGCTGCCGGTGGCTCCGCGACTTCCGCTGCAGTCGTCGCAGTCGGCGCACTGCTGGCAGCCACCTGCTCGACGACTTCGGGCGCATCGTTGCCCAGCGCTTCCAGATAGGTGAACTTCGAGCAGGCGTTGACGAAAGCCAAGGGCGTCTTCTGTTCGCCGAAGCCATACACCTTCACGCCATCGGTGAGGATGCGCATCACCAGCGGGGTGAAGTCGGCGTCGCTGGAAACA
Source organism: Stenotrophomonas sp. STEN063 (assembly GCF_056854515.1). Taxonomy (NCBI): domain Bacteria; kingdom Pseudomonadati; phylum Pseudomonadota; class Gammaproteobacteria; order Lysobacterales; family Lysobacteraceae; genus Stenotrophomonas; species Stenotrophomonas sp. STEN063. Next base: position 6,979 of record NZ_JBXFWF010000058.1, on the reverse strand, counting down.
ATCGCGAAGCCATCCAGGTTGCGCGCGTACAGCAGGTCCATCGCGTCCACCACCATCGCCATGTCCGAGGCGTTCTTGCCCTTGGAATAGGCGAACTGCTGGATTGGCCGGATCGCGAACTCATGCAGCACGCTCTCCCACCCCTTCAAGCGTGGGTTTTTCCAGTCGCCGTAGGCACGGCGCACATTGGCCACGCCGAAGGCGGCCACTTCAACAAGAATCTCGTCGATCTTCGATGACGGCGCGTTGTCAGCGTCGATCAACAACGCGATACGCTTTTCGGGCTCAGACACGGGCTGACTCCATGGCGGCAAGCTGACCGCCAGTATCGGTCATCGCTGTTTCAAAGCACATCAATGCGATGATAGGCGCTGACAACCCGCCCCCACGGCCGGTGCACCGGCCACACCGGAGTACGTCATGCCGCAACACCCGCAACTTGTCGTCATCGGCGGAGGTTTCGCCGGGCTCTGGGCCAGCCGAGCACTGGCCGATGCGCCCTTGCGCATCACCCTGGTCGATCGTCGCAACCACCATCTGTTCCAACCCCTGCTGTACCAGGTGGCCACCGCCGGCCTGTCCTCGCCGGATATCGCCGCACCGTTGCGACATATCCTCGGCAGGCAGCGCAACATCGAGGTGCGGTTGGGTGAAGTGGTCTCCATCGACAAACATGCCAAGCAGGTGCAGCTCGGCGATGGCAGCCAGATCGCTTACGACATGCTGCTGGTCGCCAGCGGCGCCACCCATGCCTATTTCGGCCACGACGAATGGGCGGCCGATGCGCCCGGCCTGAAGACGCTGGACGACGCGTTGTACCTGCGCCGCAAGCTGCTATTGGCCTTCGAGCGCGCCGAAGCCGAGCCCGACCCCGCCAAACGTGCGGCATGGCTGAGCTTCGCCATCGTTGGCGGTGGTCCTACCGGTGTGGAACTGGCCGGCACCCTGGCCGAAATTGCCCGCCATACGCTGAAGAACGAGTTCCGCCACATCAATCCCGCCGATGCCAAGGTACGGCTGGTTGAAGCCGGACCACGGGTGCTGTCCTCCTTCCCGGAAGTGCTGTCGCTGAAGGCGCGCCGCCAGCTGGAAAAACTCGGCGTCGAAGTACTGACCGGCACCGCCGTCAGCCATATCGACGGACAGGGCTTCCAACTGGGCGACACCCACGTGCCTGCGCGCACCGTGGTGTGGGCAGCCGGCGTCGCCGCCTCACCGCTGGCACGCACCCTGGACGTACCACTGGACCGCGCCGGCCGCGTACAGGTGGAACCGGACCTCACGGTTCCCGGCCACCCGGAGATCTTCGCCGGTGGCGATCTGGTCGCGCTGATGCAGGCCAATGGCCGCCCAGTGCCGGGCGTGGCGCCTGCCGCCAAGCAGATGGGTAAGTACGTGGCGCAGGTGATCCGCGCGCGTCTTGATGGCAAGCCAGCGCCGGCGCCATTCCGCTACAACGACCAGGGCAACCTGGCCACCATCGGCCGCATGGCCGCCATCGTGCATGTCGGCAAGCTGCAGCTGTCCGGTTTGCTGGCCTGGTGGTTCTGGCTGGCCGCGCACGTGTTCTTCCTGATCGGCTTCCGCAACCGCTTGGTGGTGCTGCTCAACTGGGCGGTGGCGTATTGGAGCTACCAGCGCAGCGCGCGCATCATCCTCGGCGATGCCGACGAGGACGATGGCAAGGAACCTGCGGGCTGATCGCAGCCGCGCCAGCGGCAATCAGCTGTTGCCGTTGGCGAACTGCTCGAATACTTCGCGCCCGGTGAGTTTCGGCGTCTCGTTGGCCAATTCGTAGTACGACGGCTTTTCGTCGATGAAGATCTGGCTGGCCAGTTCGAACGCTTGTTCATGGAACAAGCCGGCCGGCACGAAGTATTCGCCGTCCGGCACCAAGCGGTAATACAGGTGCGTGCCGCACTGCGAGCAGAAGCCACGCTCGGCCCAGTCCGAGGAACGATAGGTCTTCAACGCGCTGCCGATGACCTGCACCTGGTCATCGCAATGCACCGCGAACAGCGGCCCACCGGACCAGCGCCGGCACATGCTGCAATGGCATAGACCGATTTCGGAATGGTCATTGGCGATCACTTCGACCGCACCGCACAGGCAGTTCCCTTTCATCACCAGCTCCGTCTGCAAGAGGAATGCCGAATCTACACGGGAAAGCTCACCGGTAGTGCCGAGCCATGCTCGGCAGGGGCTCCATGCACGGACCAACCGCCACCGGTAAGGCCACTGCCGAGCATGGCTCGGCACTACAGCGGGTTGGTTCGTGCACAAGGCCTCTTGCCGAGCATGGCTCGGCACTACAAAAAAAAGGCCCGGGTTTCCCCGGGCCTTCGTGTTACTGCTGCTGCCTTGCTCAGGCGGCGAACAGTGCCTTCATCTTCTTCAGCGCGTTGGCTTCGATCTGGCGGATGCGCTCTGCCGACACGCCGTACTCATCTGCCAGTTCCTGCAGCGTCACCTTGCTGTCGGCTTCCAGCCAACGGCGGGCGATGATGTCGCGCGAACGCTGGTCGAGCTTGGCCAGGCCTTCGCGCAGCAGGCTCAGCTGGTTGTCTTCGCTGTCCTCGCGCTCATAGGCCTGCGACGGATCTTCATCGCGCGCGACCAGATACGCAGCCGGCGACGGCGGCGCATGATCGTCGTCTTCATCCGACGGCGCATCGAAACCGATGTCGCGACCGGACAGGCGCGATTCCATCTCCATCACTTCACGCTCGGAGACGTTCAGATCCTTGGCGACGGCGCTGACCTCGGCGGCGTTCATCCAGCCCAGGCGGGTCTTGGACTTGCGCAGGTTGAAGAACAGCTTGCGCTGCGCCTTGGTCGTGGCGACCTTGACGATGCGCCAGTTCTTGAGGATGAACTCGTGCATCTCGGCACGGATCCAGTGCACCGCGAAGGACACCAGACGCACGCCCATGTCCGGGTCGAAGCGCTTGACCGCCTTCATCAGGCCGATGTTGCCTTCCTGGATCAGGTCGCCCAGCTGCAGGCCGTAGCCGTTGTAACCGCGGGCCACGTGCACCACGAAGCGCAGGTGCGAATGCACCAGCTCACGCGCGGCGTTCAGATCCTGCTCGTCGCGGAAGCGACGCGACAGTTCCTGCTCCTCATCGACCGACAGCACCGGGATCTGGTGCACGGCACCGATGTAGGCGTCCAGCGAACCGAGCGCACTGGGGATCGGGAGATTGTTTGCCACAAGGGCAGTAGAGGTGTTCAGGTTCATAGGACCTCATCTTAGCAGTCGAACTATTGGACTGCTCAGTACAGAAAAAGTTCCAGCGTTCTGTTTTTGTTCGCAAACTCGAGGTCAAACCTGAATAGGCGACAGCAACGACGGCATTCCCAACCCCGCCAAGGTAGCAAAGCCAAGGTCACCGCGATATGACAGGAATCAAGGCAGTTCAGCGATCAGACGGCGCCAGATCGGCCAAGGCCGGCAGCCGCCAGTCGATCCGGGCCTGGCCGTTGCGGGCCAGGTAGTCATTGGCCTGCGAGAAATGGCGGCAACCGAGGAAGCCCCGGTGGGCCGACAACGGCGAGGGATGCGGTGCCTTGAACACGCGGTGGCGCCGGGTATCGATGACCTTGCCCTTCTGCTGGGCGTAAGCGCCCCACAGCAGGAATACCAGGCCTTCGCGCTCGCGGTTGAGCACATCGACCACGTGGTCGGTGAAACCCTCCCAGCCGCGGCCCTGATGCGCACCGGCCTTGCCCTCTTCCACGGTCAGCACCGCATTGAGCAGCAGCACGCCCTGCTGCGCCCACGGCTGCAGGCAGCCGTGGTCCGGGCGCGGGATGGCCAGGTCGGCCTCGATCTCTTTATAGATGTTGAGCAAGGACGGCGGCACCGGCACGCCCGGCTTCACCGAGAAGCTCAGGCCATGCGCCTGGCCATAACCGTGGTACGGGTCCTGGCCCAGCACCACCACCTTGACCTGCTCGAACGGGGTGGCGTTGAAGGCGGCAAAGATCTCCGGGCCGGGCGGGAACACATGCGCCCCGGCTGCCTTGCGCTTGCGCAGGAAGGCCGACAGCTCACGCATTTCCGGGCGCAGCAGCCAATCGCCGATGCGCGCCTTCCAACTGGACTCAAGCTGGATCTGTGCGCCGTCTTCGCTCACAGCACCACCGCCGGCTGTGCCATGCGTGCCAACCGCAGCTGGAACAACACCTTGGTCACCAGCAGGCGCTCTTCGATGGGTTTCTGCACCAGGTCATTGGCGCCGGACTGCAGCAGCGCCGACTGGTTGTGCGGATTGCTGTCACCGGTCATCACCAGCACCGGCAAGCGTCGCTTGCCATAGGCGAAGTCGACGCGGATGCGTTCGACCACATCACGGCCGCTGAGCTCGCCCTTGAGGGTGACGTCGGTGAGCACCAGGTCCACCTGCCGCGTGGTGCGGCCCAGCGACTCGGCGGTGAGCAGCGAGAATGCATCCTCGGCGGTAAGCACGTGCACGACATGCAGGTCGTGGCGTTCGAGCATGCGCTTGGTGGCTTCGGCCACCACGCGGCTGTCTTCGACATACAGCACGGTGGCATTGGCCACCGGCTCTGGCTGCACATAGCCACGGATGAAGGTCGCCAAGGCTTCATGGCCCAGCGCCTTGTCGAAATAGTCGGTGACGTATTCGGTGAAGCGACGCTGTTCCAGATGCTGCTGGGCATCGCCGGAAACCACGATCACCGGCACATAGGCCTGCCCGGCGGTTTCGCGCACGCCCCGCGCCAGCGCCAGGCCATCGCCATCAGGCAGGGCCAGCGAAGTGGTGACCAGATGCACCGGGCCAGCGGCCAGCGCTTCGCGCGCCTCGGCAATGCTGGCGCAGCCCACCACCTCGACATCAGGCAGTTCGCGCTTGAGCACGTCGCTGATCAGGCGCCGTACCAGTTTGGATCCATCGACCACCATTACCCGCGGCGCGTCGCTGATCAGGTGCTTGAGCTCGTGCGTGGACATGCGGGCCTCAGGTTTCGGTCGGGCGAGTCTGCCTGAGGAAGTGACCGGTCACCAGCCATGCCCCCAACCAACCCAGGATCGTGGTGCCAACCAGCACCATGCCCGAATGCAGCAGATCCAGGCCATGCAACATGAAAGGACTGCCGTAGCTCTGCGACAGGTTGGCCAATGGCGCGCGCAGGGCCAGCCCGCACACGCCGATCAGGCCCAAGGCGAGCGCACCAGCACCCAGCCCGTACCACGCGCCCAGATAGACGAACGGGCGGCGGATGAAACCGTCGCTGGCACCCAGCAACTGCAGCACACCGATTTCCTCGCGCCGTGCCTGAATGTCCAGGCGCACGGTATTGCCGACCACCAGCGCTGCACCCAGGCCCAGCAGCACCGACAACACCTGCACCAGGCGTGCGCCGAAGTTCAGCCAGCCATCCAGGCGCTGCCGCCAGAGTGCATCGTGCTGGACCAGGTCCGCCTGCGGCAGGCTTTCCAGCGACTTGGCCAGCGCTGCGTCGGCACCATCGGCCGGAGTAACAACCAGCAGCGTTGGCAACGGGTTTTCACCCAGCGCATCGATGGCCTCGCCCAGACCAGCGTTCTCACGCAGCTCGGCCAGGCCTTCATCCGGCGTACGCAACTGCACCTGCGCAACATCGGCACGGGCGCGCAGGGTCTTGGCCAGTTCCTGTGCGGCGGCGCCATCGACATCGGTCTTCAGGAACAGGTTGATATCGCGCGACTGCTGCACGCTGCCGGAGAAATGCTTGAGGTTGTCCAGGCCGATCGACAGCCCCAACGGCAGGGCCAGGGCCAATGCCATCACCGCCACCGTCAGCGCGGTTGCCCACGGCCTGCGCAGTGCGCGGCCAAGGCTGAACACCACGCTGTGCAGATGGTGGTTGATCCAGGTGGCCAGCCGCGACGGTGCCGCCGTGCTGGTGTTCGTTGCGGACTTCTCGCTGCTGTTGCTGCTAGTCATTCGGCCAGGTCCTGCGGCGAGATGTCATCGACCAGACGGCCGTGGTCGAGGATCAACACACGCTTGCGCATCTGCTTGAGCAGGGCCAGGTCATGACTGACCACCAGCACGCTGGTGCCGCGCGACGGCAGCTCGGCAAACAAGGTCATGATTTCCGCGGCCAAGGTCGGGTCGAGGTTGCCGGTGGGCTCGTCGGCCACCAGCAGCTTGGGCTCGGCGACGATTGCGCGAGCGATGCCGACGCGCTGCTGCTCACCGGCCGACAGTTCGCTGGGCAGCGCCTTCTCGCGATGGCCAAGACCCATCCGCTCCAGCACCGAGCGCACCCGCTTGCCGGTATCGGCACGGCGGTCGCCGCGCAGGATCAGCGGCAGGGCAACGTTCTCGCCGATGCTGCGGTCGACCAGCAGGCGATGGTCCTGGTAGACCGCGCCGACTTCGCGCCGATGCAGGGCAACCTTGCCGCCGCGCACCTTGAGCAGGTTGCGCTCGCCAAAGATCACCGCGCCACGACTGGGCCGCTCGCTGAGATGGATCAGCTTGAGCAAGGTGCTCTTGCCGGCACCGGAGTGCCCGGTAACGAACAGCATCTCGCCGGCCGCCACCTCAAAGCTGACATCCAGCAGCGCCTGATGGCCACCGGCATAGTGTTTGCTGACATTGTCAAAACGCAGGACGCTCATCGTGCTGATTATGCAGGAGCGCGGGCGGACTGCGGGGGATACGGGTCACGCGACGTGGGTTATGCGTAGTGCCGAGCCATGCTCGGCAGAGCGAAACCTGTGGTGCCGAGCCATGCTCGGCAAGGGGCTTTACCAGCCATTCGGTAAAAGCGGCACGCACCCGGAAACCGGGATTGCATCAACCGGCAAAAGCTTACCCCTCCCCAACCCTCCCCTTTGCTGCGCAAAAGGGAGGGAGCTGTTGTGGGGGCGCCCCGACCGGGCGGGGGGTTGTCGGGTATTGAGGGGGCGCCGGGGGCCGGGGGCGGCCGCGGGGGGGGGCGCGCGCGGCCGCCCCCCCCC